>VGYP01000267.1 GCA_016872955.1 Planctomycetota bacterium | reverse complement strand
AGCGATCATCGGCACCGGCCTGGGCGGGGGCGTGATCACGGCGGGGCGTGTGGTGACGGGCCGCAACGGCTTCGGCGGCGAACTGGGCCACGTCCTGCTGCCCTTCCACACGATTCCCGAGCTCGAGGGCCTCGTGCCGCGGTGTAACTGCGGCCGCACGGGTGACCTCGAGTCACTTTGCTCGCTGACGGCGATCCGGCAGTCGCTGCTGCCCCACTTCCTGCGGCGGCATTCCGGCCACCCGCTGGCCGCCGAGTCCGACATGGCGACCGCCGCCAAGCAGGTTCGCGGCCTCGCCGACCGCGGGGACACGATGTGCCTGGAGATCTTCAGGGTCCAGGCGTTGGCGTTGGGGCTGTTCTTCGACCAAATGGTCAACGTCTTCGATCCCGACGCACTGTTCGTCGGCGGCGGGGCGGTAGAGGCTGGCGACGAGTTTCGCCGCTGGTTCCTGGCCGAGATCCGGGCGGGCATGCCTTCGCAGCGCGAGGAGCAGGCCGCGCTTCCGATCCACGTCGTGCCCGGCGGCGACACGGCCGGTGCCCGCGGGGCCGCGCTCGATGCCGCGCGACTCGTCCGGCAGCGGGGCCTGTGACCCGCGGCCCCGGCATGTCCGCCGGCACCTGCGGGTCCGGGCGTCGCGTGGGAGGCGTCTCGAACGGCTCCCATGTGATCCTCGCGCACCCGGGTTGGTGTGCCGCTGATTCTGCCGTGCTGGCGGGGAACGCCTGCTGGCGTGGGTTTGCGGCTACCCGTCCTCTGTCGCCGGACGTTCGTCGCGGGGATCCTGCCCTTCACGCACTCGATGCCGGCTGCGCTTCGACATCCTGTCTCCGCTGGCCGCCAACGCCGGCTCCCGGAGCCCAGGGAACCCCTCGCGGTCTCCTCATTCGGCCAGCAGGGCACGCTGACGGCTTGTGCGGGCGGTCAAGGAATCGTGGCCGACCGTCGTGCGTCAGAACGGCCGCACGTCGATCTGGGGATGCGCGGCCGTCGAGCCTGCCACGGGCTGGTCACTGGCCATGCCTCTCCGTGATGGGAACACCGCGACCATGCAGGCGTTCCTTGATGCGGCAGCGAGCAAGCTTCACCGCCGCGAGCATGCCATCATGATCCTCGACGGCGTAGACTGGCATGCCGCTGACACGATGCGATGGCCCCGGCGTATCGCGCCTCAGGATGAAGAGGGACCCTTCTCAGGCCACGCGGTCGATGATCGGCAGCGCGGCCAGGCCGTTGGCCTGCAGTCGCCCGCCCACGGCGGCCGGCGCCGGTTCGGTGTCCGGCGGCACGGGTGCCGCCGGCGTCGGCGCCCCGAACAGCACGAGGCGGGCCGTCGCCGCCAGTCCGCGCAGTGAGCCGAAGGTGGCCTCCACCGCCGCTGGCTCGTAGCCGCAGTGCACCATGCAGTCAGCACACTTCGGGTTGCCACTAGCCCGCCCGTAGCGGTCCCAGTCGGTCTCCTCCATCAGTTCACGGAAGCTCGTCGCGTAGCCGTCGTCCAGCAAATAGCAGGGTCGTTGCCAGCCGAACAGGTTGTAGGTGGGCGTCCCCCAGGGACGACACTCCAGGTCCCACGCTCCCTTGAGAAACTCTAGGAACACCGGCGACTGGTTGAACCGCCAACGGCGGGGCGGCCCGTCGAGAATCCGTCGAAACAGACGCTGGCTTCGCTGCCGGGGCAGGAAGTGCTCCTGGTCCGGTGCCTTCGCGTAGGAGTAGCCGGGCGAGATCATCATCCCTTCCACGCCCAAGGCCATCACGTCGTCGAAGAACGCCCGGTACCGTTCCGGGGCGGCATCGGCGAAGAGGGTCGAGTTGGTGGTCACGCGGAAGCCCGCGCGGCGGGCGGCCCGGATCGCGGCGACGGCCCGGTCGTGGACACCCTCTTTGCAGACCGCGTGGTCGTGCTCTTCCCGCGGCCCGTCGAGGTGGACGGAAAAAGCGAGGTGGCGGGAGGGCGTGAACCGCGGCAGCATCTCCTCGAGCTTCAGCGCGTTGGTGCAAAGATACAGGTAGCGCTTGCGGGCTACGATGCCTGCCACGATCTCGTCGACCTGCGGGTGCAGGAGCGGCTCGCCACCGGGGATCGAGACGATCGGCGCGCCGCACTCGTCGACCGCAGCCAGGCACTGCTGCGGCGTGAGGTGCGAGCGGAGGATCTCGGCCGGATGCTGGATCTTGCCACAGCCGCCGCAGGCCAGGTTGCAGCGAAAGAGCGGCTCGAGCATGAGCACGAGCGGGTAGCGACGGTTGCCCCGCAGCCGCTGTACCGCGACGTGCCGCAGCACGGCCATCATCTGCCCGACGGGCACGCTCATACGAGACGCTCCCGGCGGGTAGCGGCCACACGGGCCAGCGCGACGAGCGGGAAGTAAATCGGGTAGTAGTGGTAGCGGAGGTAGAAGACCAGTGGGAAGCCGGTGCCGGTGAACTCCTGCTGCTGCCAGGAACCGTCCGGCTCCTGCCGCTCGGCCAACCAGCCGACGGCCCGCGTCGCCGCGGTCGCATCGCCACGGCCGGCGGCCACGAGCCCCGCGAGCCCCCAAGCCGTCTGCGAAGCCGTCGGCGTGCCCAAGCCCGCCAGGGAGGCGTCGGCGTAGCTCTCGGGTGACTCCCCCCACCCTCCATCGGTGTGCTGGTGATCCTCGAGCCAGTCCGCGGCCCGCGCCACCGCGGCATCGTGGGGGCCGCATCCCACCGCGGCCAATCCCTCGAGCGCCTGCCAGGTGCCGTAGACGTAGTTCACACCCCAGCGGCCGAACCAGGCGCCGTCGGGCGTCTGCGCCGCCCGCAGATAGGCCACGCCCCGATCGACGGCCCGTTGGCCGATGCACCATCCGGTCTTGCCGAGGGCCTCCAAGACGCGGCCGGTGATGTCGGGCGTGCTAGGATCGATCATCGCGTTGTGGTCGGCGAAGGGGACCCTGCAGAGCAGTTCCAGGTCGTTGTCGCGGTCGAAGGCACCCCAGCCACCGTCCGAGCTCTGCATGGCCTCGAGCCACCTCCGGCCACGGTCGATCGCCGCGGCCACCCGCGGCAGCCGGGCCCGATCGGCCGGAGCGGCCACGGCCTCGCAGGCCGCGTGGCGGTGCCAGGTGGCGAGCGCCACGAGCACCATCGCCGTGTCGTCGATGTCGGGATAGAACCGGTTGGCGTACTGGAAGCACCAGCCGGACGGGGCGACCAGATCGGGCCGGGAGACACCCCGACACCAGTCGCCCGCCACACGGACTTCCGCATTGAGCAGCCACTCGATGCCGCGGTCGGCCGCCGCTCGATCGGCGTCGCGGCCGGGGGTGTCGTCCATCTGGGCGGCGGCCTCGATCAGGCCGATGGCCGTGATGGCCGTGTCCCAGACGGGCGAGCGGCAGGGCTCGATGCGGACGCTGCCGTCGGGCTGCGGCTCGGCGAGCTGCTCGAGTTGCCGCCAGCTTTCCTGCACCTCCGGGGAATCGTCCTCACAGCCCAGGGCCCGCAAGGCGATGATGCTCCAGACGATCGGCGGAAAGATCGCCCCCAGGCCGTCGCTACCGTCGAATCGCTCGAGCATCCAACGGCGGCAGGCCTGCACGGCCCGCGCCCGCAGCGGTACGAGGCCGAGCGACTCGGACACCTTGACGATCCGGTCGACGCCGCGAAAGAAGCGGGCCCAGGCGTCCGTGACCCGCGGGGCCGGCGCCGACGGGCGATCCGCGTAGAGCTCCGCGATGCCCTGGTGCCGCGGCAGCATTCGCAGCGGCTTGAAAGCCCACATCAGAGACAGGGGCACGATCATCGTCCGCGACCAGGCCGACACGCGATGGAGGTTGATCGGGAACCAGTCGGGCAACAGCACCATCTCGGGTGGCACCGCCGGACAGGCCGCGTAGGGCATCTGGCCGAGCAGCGCCAGGTAGAACTTTGTGAAACTGTTGACCGCCAACGGCCCTCCGGCGGCGGCGATGGCACGGCGGGCCTTGCAGAGTGCCGGCGACTCGGGATCGTGGCCGGTGATCTTGAGCGCGAGATACGCCTTGACGCTGGCGCTGCAGTCCACCGGACCACCCGGATAGATCGCCCAGCCCCCTCCCGGCAGTTGTTCGCTCAGGATGCGGCGGGCGGCCGCGGCCGCCCGAGGGCCGTGATCCCGACCGGCCCAGGCAAGCAGCAGGATGTATTCGCTCTCGAGGATCGTGTCCCCCTCCA
>VGYP01000266.1 GCA_016872955.1 Planctomycetota bacterium | reverse complement strand
CGGGATCCCCCCATCCCTCCTAGGTTGCGAATACATTCACATGGCTGCCCGTCACCGACGCCGGGTGCCAGAGGAACCACCGGTGGAATCTTCCCAGCGACGAGAGCTGTCGAGAGATCTGAATCGCAGCGGGGGCGGCTACGAGCTCGCCGTCGTCGTCGTCCTCTTCACCCTCGGTGGTCTCGCTCTCGATCGCTGGCTCGGCCTCGTGCCGTTGTTCACCATCGTGCTCACGCTCCTCGGTGCCCTCGGCGCCGGCGTGAAGGTCTGGGTCGGCTACGACCGCCAGATGCGACGTCTCGAGCAGGAGGGGCCGTGGGCGACGCATTCCTGACGCGCCTCGACGGACCGGCACCCGAGGCCGCCGTCGCCCGGGACATCGCCCGGCGTGCCGTACCGGCCGCACCGGCGTTCGTGCTGCTCGGTCTCGCCATGGGCGGGGTCGACGGCGGGATCTCCGCCCTGTACGCACTCGCGATCGTGGTTGGAAACCTCGTCCTCGCCGCCGCGCTGATGGCCGGCGCCGCACGGATCTCCGTCGCCCTGCTCATGGGCGCCGCGCTGTTCGGCTTCCTGCTGCGCCTCGGGCTCGTCTTCGTCGCCGTCATGGCGGTGCGTGACGCGTCCTGGATGCACCTGCCGTCCCTCGGCATCACGCTGATCGTGGCCCACCTGGGCCTGCTGTTCTGGGAGATGCGCTACGTTTCGCTCTCCCTCGCCCATCCCGGCCTCAAGCCGGGACGGCGTTCCACCACCGTCCCGTCCCGCCAGCACGAGGAGAGCATCGTCCGGTGATTCTCGGAGCACTCGTCTTCCCGCCCATCGGCAACGTCGTCGAATGGCCCGCCGCCTTCGGTGACGGGACCTTCTGGGCCTTCAACAAGATCTCGATGATCAACCTGATCGCCGTGGCGGTCACGTGCGGGATCTTCCTCGTGGCCCGCAGCCGCAGTGAGATGGTGCCGCGCGGCACCCAGAACCTCGCCGAGGTGTCGGTCGACTTCATCCGCACGCAGGTCATCGCCCCCGGCATCGGCCACGGTGGCGAGAAGTACCTGCCGATGCTGCTGTCGATGTTCTTCTTCATCTTCTTCGGCAACATCACCGGCATCATCCCGCCGATCCTCATGCCGGCGAACGCCCGCATGGCGAACCCGCTGATCCTCGCCCTTCTGGCGTGGATCTGGTTCATCGGGGTGGGACTCAAGCACCACGGGATCCACTACATCACCGGTGCGCTGTTCCCGCCCGGGGTGCCGAAGCCGCTCTACCTGCTCGTGACCCCGATCGAGTTCGTGTCGACGTTCCTCGTCCGGCCGTTCTCCCTCGCCGTCCGTCTCTTCGCCAACCTGTTGGCCGGCCACATCCTGCTCATCACCTTCGGCGTGCTCTGCATCACGCTGTGGAGCCTGAGCTTCCTGGTCGCCGCACTGCCGCTCTCGCTGTTCATGCTGATCGCGCTCACCGGGTTCGAGGTGCTCGTCGCGTTCCTGCAGGCCTACATCTTCACGATCCTCACCGCCGTGTACATCGGCGGTGCGCTCCACCCGGAGCACTGAGTACCCCGGCCCGAAGGGCCGGACCGTTCGCAACAACCAGCAACCCTTGTCGTGCACGGCGCCGGCCGGGCATGCACCGAAAACAGGAGACCACCGCAGCCATGGGCGTGATCCAGACCGCAGTTCAGCTCGCCACCGAGACGACCGCCGAAGCGGGCACCGCCGCGCTGACGGCCGCGGACCAGAAGGGCATCAGCGGCGCCGCCAGCGCCGGGTACGCCTATGGTCTCGCTGCCATCGGCCCCGGTATCGGCATCGGTTACCTCGTCGGCCAGGCCGTGTCGGCCATGGCCCGCCAGCCCGAGGCCGCCGGCATGGTCCGTACGACCATGTTCCTCGGCATCGCCTTCACCGAAGCCCTCGCACTCATCGGCTTCGTCGTCTTCATCCTGCTCAAGTTCGTCTGATCCGGCCACCGGTCCGGACCCGTCGAAGGACACGGAGGAACCGTGCTGACTGCAGCGCTGCTCGCAGCAACCGAGGGGGGAGAGGCGACCGAAGCGGTCGTCAACCCCATCCTGCCCACCGTCCCCGAGCTGTTCTGGGGAGGCGTGAGCTTCTTCGCGCTCTGGATCCTCATGCGCTTCGTGCTGCTCCCCCCGGTGCTCCGGGTGATGGAGGAGCGTGAGCAGCGGATCCAGTCGGCGAAGTCGGAGGCCGACTCGGCAACCGGTGGTGCGGACGAGGCCCGTTCCGCCTATGCGGCCCGGATCGAGCAGGCTCGCGGCGAGGCGGCGGGGATCGTCGGCGCCGCCCGTGAGGAGGCCGACCGCCATCGTGCGTCCGAGCTCGCTGCAGCGAATGCCGAGATCGCAGCCATGCGGGACGCGGCGACGGCCGAGGTGGCCGCAGCCAAGGCTGCGGCACTCGCCCAGCTCCGCTCCCAGATCGCTGGCGTGGCGGTCACCGCTGCGTCGCGGGTCATCCAGAAGGATCTCGACCTCGACCGGCAGGTCCAGGTCATCGAGGACTACGTGAACCGTTCCGGCCGCGGCCCCGCCGCCTGACCGGCTCGCGACTCAAGGAGACAACGCCATGTTCAACCTGCTGGGCGCGGAGGCACCGAATTCGTTCCTCCTGCCGGGTGACATCAACGAGTTCTACTGGGGGACCGTGGCCTTCGTGGTCGTGTTCGGTCTCCTCGGCAAGTTCGCCGTCCCCGTGCTCCGGAAGGGGCTGCAGGCCCGATCCGACAAGATCGCCAAGGAGCTCGGTGCCGCCGACGCCGCCAAGGCGGAAGCGCTTGCGGAGGCCGAGCGGATCCGGGCGTCGATCGGCAACGCCGAGGCCGACGCCGCGGCGATCGTCGCGGAGGCTCGCACGGCGGCGACGCAGCTCGTCGCCACGATGAAGGATCGATCGATCCAGGAAGCGGCTGATCTCCGGACCCGTGCTGCGGCCGACATCGAGTCACAGAAGAACCAGGCGATCGCCGACCTGCGCGCCGAAGTGACCGAACTCGCCCGCGGTGCGGCCGAGGCGGTCGTACGGTCGAATCTCGACGCCGACACGCAGGCGGCGCTCATCAACCGGTACATCGACCAGGTGGGGGCGTAGGACATGGCCGACTCCAACCGTACGGACGTCCTCGCCGACGCCCTCCATGCCATGGTGGCGGTCTCTCCGGTGGCCGGCGAGGTCGAGGACGAGCTGTTCCGCCTCGCCCGCATCTACGAGTCGAGCGACGCGCTCCGCACCACGCTCAGCGACGCGACGGTGCCCATGGCGCGTCGTCACCAGGTCGTCGAGGAGCTGCTCAGCGGTCGGGCGACCCCGACCACCGTGGCGATCCTCGGTCTTCTCGTCTCCCTCGATCGGGCCTCCGACCTGCCGAAGCTGGTCGACGCGATGGCCCGTCGCTCGGCAGCGGCGTCGAACCGCTCGCTCGCCGAGGTCCGTTCGGCCGTGCCGCTCGACGACGCCCAGGTGGACCGCCTGGCCGCAGCGCTCGAGAAGCAGGTCGGACATCCGGTCAAGATCCGGGTGATCGTCGATCCCGCCGTCGTCGGTGGCGTCGTCACCCAGATCGGCGACCTCGTGATCGATGGAAGCGTTCGTTCCCGTCTCGCGCAACTGCGAGAGGCGTTCTGAGGCGGCTGGAGCAGCAATGGCTGAGTTGACGATCAACACCAATGACATCCTCGCGGCGATCAACAAGGGCCTCGAGGGCTTCGATCCCACACTGGAGCAGGGCCAGGTCGGCCGGGTGCTCGAGGTCGGCGACGGCATCGCCCGGGTGTCCGGGCTGCCGTCGGCGGCGGTCAACGAGATCCTCGAGTTCGAGGACGGGACCGTCGGTATCGCCCTGAACCTCGACGAGGCGTCCATCGGCACCGTGGTCCTCGGTGAGGTGAACCACATCGACGAGGGCCAGGCCGTCAAGGCGACCGGCCGTATCCTCGACATCCCCGTCGGGGAGGGCATGCTCGGCCGCGTCGTGAACGCGCTCGGCGAGCCGATCGACGGCAAGGGGCCGCTCACGAACGTGGTCCGCCGACGCATGGAGATCCAGGCGCCGGGAATCACCGGCCGCAAGCCGGTGCACGAGCCGATGCAGACCGGCATCAAGTCGGTCGACGCCCTGATCCCGATCGGCCGAGGCCAGCGGGAGCTCATCATCGGCGACCGCAAGACCGGCAAGTCCACCA
>VGYP01000265.1 GCA_016872955.1 Planctomycetota bacterium | reverse complement strand
AGGACCAGCCGCTCGCGACCGGCCGTGCCGGAGGCCGAGGAGCTGGAGGTGGCTGGAGCGACGGTGGGCGCGGCGACCACGGTGCTGTGGGCCTCTCTGTGGGCGGTCCGCTGCCAGCGGCAGTGACGACCGCCGCACTATACCCCAGGCCGTCTGCAACGCACGATGCCCGGAAGTGCCCCGGGGCCAACGCGCCGGGCGAGTCGCAGGTCATCGTCGGTCGGGGCGTCGAAGACATCGCACCGCACGCGCTGCCCCGGCGACCGGCTCAGTCGTGGGTCGCGGCACGCCGTTGGAAGACCGACATGGTTCCCTTGACCACCGTCGCCCGCGTGGCCAGTCGCACGGCGAGCGACAAGAGATAGTTGGTCCAGCCCGAGACCACGTAGTGACGACCGGCGTCGAAGGCCTTGAGCCCGGTGCGGACCACCGATGTCACGTCCTGGCCGCGGTTCTGCTCCGCCCAGCCGGGTACGCCGGCCTGGTCGAAAAACTCGGTCCGCGTTGTTCCAGGGCAAAGCGTCGTCACGGTGATTCCGCGGGGCCGCAGTTCCGCCCACAGGGCCTCGCTGAAGTGCAGCACGTACGCCTTGCTCGCCGCGTAGACCCCCATGTAGCCCACGGGCTGAAATGACACGATCGACCCGATGTTGATGATTCCGCCGTGCCCCCGCGCGACCATCTCTTTGGCCGCCAACAGCGTCAACTCGGTCAGGCCCGCGACGTTGACCTGGACCAGCTCCAAGGCCCGCCCCACGTCGGTCTCCTCCACCGACGAGACCATCCCGAACCCGGCGTTGTTGACCAGCAGTTCCACCGCGACGCCGCGCCGGGAGACCTCGGCGAGCAGTTCGCGACCGGCACGGGGCTGGGACAGATCGGCGGGCACGATCTCGCAGCGGATGCCGTGGGCTGCTTTAAGTTCTTCCGCCAAGGCCCGCAGGCGATCCTCGCGACGGGCCACGAGCACGCAGTGCATGCCCCGGGCAGCCAGTTGCCTGGCGAACTCGGCCCCGATTCCCGAGGATGCCCCGGTGACAAGCCCCCAGTGACCGGCATAGGCTTTCAACACGACGGGCGACTCACGGCGAGTGTGGGTGAACGGCAGAGGAGATTAGCTCGGCCAGCGTGATCACCGCCACCGCATCCCGCGGCGGAGCTGGCCCCGGTCACCGCTTGGATGCGTCGGTGACCCCTCCCTAGTTTTTTACCAATCCTCATGAGAAAGTCGGAAACAGTTCGCGTGGTGTATCGGAGGGAGGGGCGTAGCCCCGACCGGAGACACACCACACGACGCCGCCGGGACCGCCCCGGAGGCCGTATCGTCCTGCCCGGCAACGAACCCCCCGGGTCAGCCACTTCAGGCCGCCATGCGGCCGCCTGTGGTTGTAGTCCATCCGCCACTGGTCGAGAACGACCCGAGCCTCAGGCAGGCTTAGGAACAACTTACGGTCGAGCAAGTCGTCGTGAGGTCTACCGTTGAAGCTCTCCACGCAGCCGTTTTCCCAAGGGCTCGCCTTCTGGATGGAGAGCGTTAACGCATGCCCTCGCCGCCCTTGCGCACGAACAGGTCGCTCAGCCGCTCCAGAACGTCCTCGCTCGTCAGCTTCCGCGACACGTCGATCGCCAGGCATTCGTGCGTGTACTCATCCACGATCGTCAGCATCCGGAACGCCCGGCCGTCTGCCGTTCGGTCCATCACGAAGTCGTGGCTCCAGACGTGGTTCCGGTGCGTCGGCCGCAGCCGGACGAACGACCCATCTCCAAGCCAGAGCCTTCGCCGCTTCGGCTGTTTTGCCGGCACGTTGAGGTCCTCCTATCGCCAGATGCGTGAGGGGGACCCCAATTGTTGGACAGGTGGGGGCCCTGTGTAAGGTGTAGCGCCGCTAGGCGGTGGCCCGCGAGACCCCTACCAAGGGTCTCGCGCGGCCACGAGGCTGTTTATGGGTTGTGTTCCTATTGATGTTCTTTCGTTCTGAGTCCGTCTCAACGGAGATTTGAGCGCGAACACTTTTTTCGCGTCATCCCTCCCGATATACCTCCGCCAGTGTCCGATAGCCGAGGGCTTGGTGCGGCCGCTCGTGGCAGTAGAAGTCGAAGTAGTCCCCAAGCGATTCCTCCGCCTTCCAGCCGTCCATGTAGTCTCACCAAGTTGCGGGAGGGCAGGCCCGCGAAGCCCAAGCCTGGAGCGGAGGCGCCGTCAAAAGAAGATCGCGTGGGGCAGCTGACGGAATCGACTATCGCGGGCCACCGCGCCCATCTGAAAGCGGCTCTCAACTGGGCGAAGAGCCTGAAGCTACTGCCACAGGTTCCGTCGTTCCCGCGACTCAAGCGGGCGAAGATGTCGAAGAACGCCAACTTGATGCGCGGTCGACCAATTACGACTGAGGAGTTTGAACGGATGCTGGAGCAGGTGGAGCCATTGGTCGGCGGCGCTGCGGCCAGCCATTGGAGGTTCTACTTGCAGGGACTGTGGACAAGCGGGCTACGGTTGGCCGAGTCACTGGAGCTGATTGGGACCGCCAGGACAAGCTGCACCCGGCGCTACCGGGCCGCTACCCGATGCTGCGGATTCCCGCAGAGCTAGAGAAGGGCAACAAGGAGCGGCTCCTGCCGATGGCACCGGAGTTCGCCCGTCTTCTGGAGACTGTGCCAGAGCATGAGCGCACCGGGCCGGTGTTCAAACTCAAGCGGATGGACGGCAAACCCAGCGCGATAACGAAAGACCGGGTTTCCAAGATAGTCACCAAGATCGGCGACAAAGCGAAGGTGTGGGTCGACACCAACAAGACCGCATCAGCCCATGACCTCCGCCGCGCTTTCGGGGAACGTTGGGCGGCGAAGCTGATGCCCGCCCAGCTGATGCAGCTGATGCGGCATGAAAGCATCGACACCACGCTCTCCTACTACGTGGGCCGCAACGCAGAGCGGACAGCCGCGATCCTGTGGGAGTCCGCTGAGCCGATTAATGATTCAGCGGCGGGCATCACAGGTCACTCCCCACTCCGGCGTTGATTAACTCGATTTCCGCACCGTAGCCCCGGATGGGCGGATGAGAGGGCTTTCTATCTGCCCATGGGCATTCGGTCTTGGTAGTAATCCTGCTCATCGCGGATGGCGCGGCCGTCGCCATGCTCCCAGTAATACCGCTCCGACGGCGACATCGGCCGCGGAGGAGTAGCGCAAGAGTAGACGACTGCCGCGAGCAGAGCCGCCGCAAGCGCCCAGCCAACTACTCCGGCGAAACCCGGTCCCGCCTTCTGCGGAGCCACCGCGCTTTTCGGGCCGGTAGCTATCGGAGCCGAATCGCTGGTGGGTTGTGGGCTGCCTGCTGGCGGCGTTAGTAGCCAATCCCAAATGCCGAGCAGGTTTCCGATGATGCCAATGGGCACTACGACGCACATCCAGAAAGCCATCAAGCAAGCGATCCCGATCATGATCGGCCCGGGGGAATACGCCAAAAGAATCATCTGGAACTCCCTGCGGAACCAATGTTGTGCAACAAATCGCACAACAACTGTGTCGATGGCAGCCTCAAGAGAGGGATTGGAGCTTCTCCGAACCCCGCTCTTCCCCGTCGTTTCTGCAATGCCGGAGGTGGGACTTGAACCCACACGCCCTTGCGGGCAACGGATTTTGAGTCCGCCGCGTCTGCCATTCCGCCACTCCGGCTCCATGCGGCACTCGTTGATCGATCGAAAAGCCTACGCCGACCCATGGTGCCTTGCCAGCGACCGCGGCCGGGCGGCCGGGTGACTACAATGCGGACGTCAGGGTCGACCGTCAGCGATCCGCGACGTCGGCCCCGAGGCCGCCGCGGTCGGCCCCCACCCTTTTGCATGAGGCGCTTCCCCGTGTCGATCCGGGAACCGTACGAAAAAGAACGCTTCGGCCTGTCGTTCGAACTCTTTCCCCCCAAGACTGCCGAGTCCGAGGCGGCCATGTGGCGGACGGTCGGCGACCTGATGGCGTTCGAGCCGACCCTTGTCACCTGCACCTACGGCGCAGGCGGCTCGACCCGGGGCACCACGCTCGAGGTTCTCCGCGGACTCAAGACACGCCACGACGTGGCGGTCGCCAGTCACCTGACGTGCGTGGGCAGCAGCGTCGACGAGTTGCGCGACTATCTCCGCGAGGCGACGTCGCTGGGCGTGTCGGCGATCGTGGCGCTGCGAGGCGACCCGCCCAAGGGGCAGAGTGAGTTTCGGCAGACGGTCGG
>VGYP01000264.1 GCA_016872955.1 Planctomycetota bacterium | reverse complement strand
GCGTCGGCATGGGGCTCGAGAGGCGATCGGACGTCCATGATTATCCAGACGATCAAGGTCCTGCGCGGCCCCAACCAGTGGGCTTCGTTCCCCTGTCTCGAAGCCTGGGTCGACCTCGGCCGGCTCGAGGATTTTCCCTCCAACACGCTCCCCGGTTTCAATGATCGGATCATGGCGTGGCTGCCCACGATGATCGAGCACCGCTGCTCGGTCGGCACACGGGGCGGCTTCTTCGAGCGACTTCGCACCGGCACGTGGATGGGCCACGTGCTCGAACACGTGGCGCTCGAGCTGCAGACCCTCGCCGGCACGCCGGTGACCTACGGGCGGGCCCGCGAAGCCAACCGTCGCGGCGTCTACCGGGTCGTGGTGGAGTACAAGGAAGAGACGTTTGCCAGCGAATGCCTGCACACGGCCGATCGCCTCCTCACGGCCGCCATCGACGGCACTTCCTTCGATGTCAAGGGCGAACTCAAGCGGTTACGGAAGGTGCTCCTGGACGTGCAACTCGGCCCCAGCACCCGCTCGATCGTCGAGGCCGCGACCGCCCGGGGGATTCCCGTCCGACGGCTCAATGAGCACTCGCTCGTGCGACTCGGCCACGGGTCGAAGCAGCGCCGGATCGTGGCCAGCGAGACCGATGCCACCAGTGCCATCGCCGAGGCCATCGCCCAGGACAAGGAGTTGACCCGGTCGCTGCTGGCCGAGTCGGGGATTCCCGTCCCCGAGGGACGGCCGGTGACCGACGCCGCCGACGCCTGGCGGGTGGCGGCCGAGATCGGCACGCCGGTCGTGGTCAAACCGCGGTTCGGGAATCAGGGCCGGGGCGTCTCGGTCAACCTGTCCGGCCAGGCCGAGGTCGAGAAGGCCTGGCAGATCGCCCGCGAGAGCGCATCGACGGAAGCCGCCGCGGTCGTCGTCGAGCGGTTCGTCGCCGGCGACGACTATCGCCTGCTGGTAGTGGGCGGAAAGATGGTGGCGGCCGCCCGCCGGTACCGCCCGGCCGTGGTCGGCACCGGCACCGCGACGGTTCGCGAACTTGTCGACGTCGTCAACGATGATCCGCGGCGGTGCGGCGACCATGCCGACGTGCTCTCACCGATCCCGATCGACGAGGTCGCCCTCACCGTGCTGGCGGAACAGGGGCTCACCCCCGAGACGGTGCCCGCCGCCGAGCGGGTCGTCTTCCTGCGTCAGAATGCCAATCTCAGCACCGGCGGCACGGCGGAAGACGTGACCGACACCGTGCATCCCGAGGTCGCGGCGCGAGCCGTCGAGGCAACGCGGGTCGTCGGCCTCGACGTGGCGGGCGTCGACATCGTCACGAGTGACATCAGCCGCTCGCTCGAGACGCAGCGGGGCGCGGTGATCGAGGTCAACGCCGCGCCCGGACTGCGGATGCACCTGCAGCCCGCCGTTGGCACGCCCCGCGACGTGGGCCGGGCGGTCGTCGACGCCATGTTTCCGGCCGGCGAAAACGGACGGATTCCGACCGCCGCGGTCACGGGCACCAACGGCAAGACCACGGTCGTGCGACTGCTCTCCCATGTCGCGACGACCGGCGGCGCGACCGTGGGTACCACGTGCACCGAGGGCGTCTGGATCGGCGGTCGGCAGATCGACGCCGGCGATTGCAGCGGCCCGCGCAGCGCTCGGCGGGTGCTCGCCAACCCCGCCGTCACGACGGCCGTCCTGGAGACCGCCCGCGGCGGCATCCTCCGCGAGGGGTGCGGCTTCGATCACTGCGACGTGGCGGTGGTGACGAACATCGGCAAGGGGGACCACCTAGGCATCGACGAGATCGATACGCCCGAACGGCTAGCCTGGGTCAAGGGGGCGATCGTGGCGGCTGTCCGGCCGGGCGGTGCCGCCGTGCTCAACGCCGCCGACCCGCTCGTCGTCGACATGAAGAAGTGGTGTAAGGGCGAGGTGGTGTTCTTCGCGCTCGATCCGGCCAATCCGCTGATCGCCGATCACCTGGCAGCCGGCGGGCTGGCGGCGACCGTCCGGGAGGGCTGGATCGTGCTCTGCGACGGCCCCCGCGAGACCCGGCTCGCCCAGCTCGAGAAGGTGCCGCTGGTCCACAAGGGACTGGCCACCTTCCAGGTCGAGAACGCCCTGGCCGCCGCGGCGGCCGCCTGGCGGCTCGGCGTGCCGCTGGAGCTGGTCCGCATCGGCCTGGAGACGTTCGCCAGTAACGCCGACGGCTCGCCCGGGCGGTTCAACCTGCTCGACCTCGAGGGGATCTCGATCGTGGTGGACTACGGCCACAACGTGCCGTCGTTGGAGCAGATCTGCGGCATCATCCGTCGGCTGCCGCACGGCCGCCGTACGGCCGTCTACTCGGCGGCCGGCGACCGCCGCGACGACGACATGATCGACCAGGGCAGACTGCTGGGCGCTGAGTTCGACCGCGTCGTGGTCTACGAGGATGCCTACATGCGGGGCCGCCACGCGGGCGAGATCACACGGCTCATCGGCCAGGGCGTGGGCTCGGCGACGGTCCCGCGGGCGCCGGCGGCTGAAGCCGGTGGCACGTGGGCCCAGTCCGTCCAGCTCGTCCTCGACGCGGCTCGGCCCGGCGACCTCGTGCTCGTGCAGGCCGACGTCGCCGAGTTGGCGATGCCCTGGCTGCTCGAGAAATATGGCAGCCGCCTCCGGGAAACGACGCTCGACGACATGGCCACGGCGGTGATGGCCCGGCGGCGGTGACGAGCCGCGCGGGCTGGTCCGTTCACTTGAGCCCGGGCCTGCGATCGAGCGCGCCTCGGACACCCAGGCTCTCGGGGTGACGGGCGATCTTGTCGGAGAAGACGCGGATGTCATCCATGATCGGACGCAGATCACGGGACAGATTCTTGACGTTGGCGGCGGCCGCCGAGAGGTCCTCGTAGACCCGCGGGTCACGGACCAGTCGTCCGAGTGTGCCGTCCGATTCGTTGAGCGCCTTGGTGAACAAGACGGCCTGCTGAAGCACCTCGTCGAGCCGGCCGATCGTGGCGTCGATCTGGGCCACCATGCCGGGGCCACGGTCGCCGAGCGGCTTGGTGAGACCTTCGAGATTCCGCAGGTTGTGGTCCGCGCTTTCGAGCGTGGTCCCCATCCCCTGGACGGTGGCCCGCAGGTCGCCGAGCACCGCCGGCATCTCCCCGAGGGTCCGCTTCAGGCTCTCCCGCGTCTGTGGATCGCCCATCACGTCGTTGATGTTGGCCATCGCCTTGCTGAACTCATCGATCGCCTTGTCGGTCTTGCGGACGAGCTCACCGAAATTGTTGTCGTCTCCGAGCAGCAGCCGGTCGACATCCCCGGAGAGTTTCGTGACCGCGGCACTCGCCTCCGTGAGTGACTCCAAGGCGGTGCCCAGCTTCGGCTCGAGCGTCGCGAACATCTCGAATGGATCGCGGGAGACCGCTCCGGTGAGGACCTCGTCGGCGGCCACCCGCTGCCGCGGCGGTCGGATCGCGCCGGGCACGAGCTGAATCTCCGCATCGCCCAGCAGCGTGGCCGCGATCCGGGGCTGTTCATCACGATAGACGGGCACGTACGAGTCGACGTCGGCCACCACACTCACGCCCCCCCGCTCGTCGAGTGTAACGCTCGACACGCGGCCGACGAGGATGCCGTTCTTGCGGACGGGCGTGCCATCCGCGATGCCACGGGCATCGGCGAACCGCATCCGCACCGGGTAGGTCGATTGCACGAGCGATGGCAGGTCGCCGAACAGCACGACCAGGATGCCTGCGATGATGGCCGTGGCCAGCACCACCACGCCGACCCGAAACTGCATCACGCGGTCATTCATGGGGCCGCCTCGTCGTCTGATGCGGCGGTGGATCCGGCCGCCGGAGGGGGGAAGCCGTCCTCGTCGCCCCGGGCCTGCTCCTCGCGGAGCTCCATCAACCGCGCGCCCACCCGCCCCTCGACGAACTGGCGGATCCGAGGATCGCGGGAGCGGTCAAGTTCCCCGGGCGTGCCATCGAACATGATCTGGGACGCCCCCGGATCAAGGCGGAACAACGGACAGAGCATGATGATGCGATCGGCCACCTTGCGGGCCGTTTTCATGTCGTGCGTGACCACCACGCTGGTGACGTGGGGCCGGTTACGGACGCGGAGGATAAGCTCGTTGATCACGTCGCTCATAATCGGGTCGAGCCCGGTGGTCGGCTCGTCGTAGAGCACGAGTTGCGGATCGAGCGCCAGGGCACGAGCCAACCCGGCCCGCTTCCGCATGCCGCCCGACAATTCGACCGGCTTCTT
>VGYP01000263.1 GCA_016872955.1 Planctomycetota bacterium | reverse complement strand
ACGCCCCCGAACCCGACCGGATCGTGGAGTGGGTGGCCGAGGCCCACGGGACGACGGCCCGCATCATGGACGACCTCGGCTGCCGACCGCATTCGTGACCGCGGTGCCTTCAGCCTCGCCCCGCCAGCACGGTCCGCTCGTACCGCCGCACGTCGTCGAGCCAGGCCTCGCCGACAGGCACGTCGGCCGACTGGCAGTAGTGGTCCCAGACAGCCGCTGACGGCAGGCCTTTCGCCTCCTCCTGGAGCGCTAAGCGGGCGGTCAGGTCACCGGCCTGCTCGGCGGCACGGATCGCGGGCGGCTCGAGCAGCGCCACCAGCAGGGCCCGCAGCATGTTCCGCGTGCCGATCACCCAGGCCGCCACCCGATTGATGCTGGCGTCGAAATAGTCGAGCCCGACGTGCACCCGGGCCGGATCGCCGCAGGCCACGACCTCGCGGGCGATCGCGAGCAGCTCGTCGGTCAGCGTGACCACGTGATCACTGTCCCAGCGGACGCCACGGCTGACGTGGAGCAGGATCTCCGGCAGGTAGAGCAGCACGGACGAGATCTTGTCGGCCAGCGACTCCGTGGGATGGAAGTGGCCGGCGTCGAGGCACAGCAGCTTCCTGCGGGTGATGCAGTAGCCGAGGTAGAACTCCGTCGAGCCCACGGTGCAGGCTTCGCTGCCGATCCCGAAGAGCTTGGGCTCGACGGCGTCGAGATTGTGGGCGGCTGGGAGCGGCCGGTCGAAGACCTCGTCGAGCGACGCGGCCAGTCGCTCCCGGGCGGCCAGCCGGTCGGCGGGCGTGTCCTTGAAGCCGTCGGGCACCCAGAGGTTGGTCACGCAGGGCGTCGCCAGGGCCCGGCCCAACGCCGCCCCGATTTCCCGGGCGCGGCGACAGTGCTCGATCCAGAACCGGCGGATGCCTCGGTCGGCATGCGACAGCGTCAGGCCGTCGGCCGCCCGCGGGTGGGCGAAACAGGTCGGATTGAAGTCGAGCCCCAGGCCGCGGCCCTTCGCCCAGTCGATCCAGCCGCTGAAGTGCGCCGCCTCGACCTGATCGCGATCCACCGGCCGCCCGCCGAACTCGCCGTAGGAAGCGTGCAGGTTGAGTCGATGCCTGCCGGGAATCACCGCGAGCGCCATGTCGAGGTCGCTCCGGAGCTCGTCGGGCGTGCGGGCCCGACCGGGATAGTTGCCGGTCACGGCCAGACCGCCCCCCAGGCCGGCGGCATCGCGGTGCTCGAAGCCGGCCACGTCGTCCCCCTGCCAGCAATGCAGCGAGATCGGAATCCGGCCGAGCGCCGCGCAGGCCGCGACCACGTCGACCCCCAGGCCCGCGTAGCGGTCGCGGGCGAACTCGAAGGCGGTCTCGACCTGCGCGGCACTGGGCATGCGGACGATCGGCTCAGGGGGCCTTGGGCTGCTCCGCCTCGGGCTGCTCCGGCTCCGGGAGCGGCGTGAAGCGGTGGCGGCGTTCGAGATCGACCCGCCGCTGCATCTCGTCATCCAAGGCCGCCAGGGTGGCTGCATGCTCGGGCAGTTCGTAGGGCTGCACCCACTGCGTGTACCGCTCCGCGTCGGCCGTCTCCTTGGATGGATCGCGGATCTCGTTGCACTTGGGGCAGAACCCGATCCGCTTCGACTTGCCCTTGGCCCGCCCGGGATCGATACCGAGCGTGCCGTCGCCCTTGCGAAAGTAGGTCGGGTCGCCCTCGATGCAGAGGAAGGGCTCGCCGTTCGGTCCGCGGCCCGGGCAAGTGGGCGCCCGACAGGCCATCGCCCGCCAGCAGATCTCGCCACTCTCGGGATCGACGAACACGACCTTGTCGCCCGGCGCGATCACCCGGCGGCCGCTCTCGCTCATGTAGAGCGCCGGCAGCGAGCGTCGCTCGGCGAAGATTTCCTGCCGGCTGCGAGGGGGCGGCGGCGCGGGCTTGCCACAGCCGGCGACCGTCCAGCCGACGATCAGGAGCGGGAGAGCGAATCCACGACACGACCGCCGCCCTGCGGACGACCGACACCTCGAAGCCGACGGCATCACTTCTTCTTCGGTGTCCGCATGTTGTCGACGGGAATCTGCTGCCGGCTGCCGATCGAGGGGCTCGACCAGTTCACCATCACGTGGCTGGGCGAGCCCGGAATAAGCTCGTTCCAGAGCACCTCGACCTCGTAGGTCTTGCCGGCCGTCATCGAAATCGCCTGCGGGGCAGCCTTCCACTGCTGCACACCCCAGGCGCCGCCTTGGGAGTTGAAGATCAACTCCTTGCCGTCGATGTAGAGCCAGGCTTCGTTGTCGCTGCAGAGATGAAAGAGGTACTGGTCGGAGACCTTCGGACGGATGAAGCCGCGAAAGCGGGCCGACTTGAGCGGAGACGCGTTGTCTTTGGTCGCCCCCGGCAGCGGCACGTCATACGGCACTCCATAGAAGGGCGGGTTGCCGAAGGGCAGGTGCAGCGTCTTCTCCACCCGCGCCACACACGGCCCGTTCCACTGACCCGGGTTCGGGTAGTACTCCGCCAACACCCCCTCATCACCGGCCATGTCCTCGCAGCTGCACCCGCCGAGCCGCGGTTTCCAGAAGGCGGTCCTGATCTGCTCGGCCATGACCGGATCATAGGGGTTGATGTCGCCCGGAATCCGCTCCTCGACGCGGCCATCGCAGAACAGCACGTTGATCGTGCCGAAGTGGCGAGGTGCGATGTCCTTGTCCCAGGTCGCCGAGTCGAGAGTCTCGTAGTCGAGCAGGTCGGCGTTGGCATCGGCCATCAGCACCCGGTCCGCATCGCTCATCAAGCGGTGCGTGCAGGGATTGACGCCGTAGGAGAGCGTGCTGCCGCCCGCGATCAAGTTCAGGGTCGGGCAGAGGTAGGCGAGTGCCTGGTCGTCCAGATACTGGCCGAGGCCGGTCAGCATGGTCTGGGCCGTCGGCGGCGACTGGTATTCGGCGGTCAAGCGCTGGAAGGCGATGCCGAGCTGCTTGAGATTGTTGGCACACTGCGTCCGCCGGGCGACTTCCCGCAACCCCTGCACGGCGGGCAGCAGCAACGCGACCAACAGCGCGATGATCGCGATCACCACCAGCATGTCGATGAGCGTAAACGCTCGCCTCGAGCGATCGAGCATGATTCCTCCGGACAGCGGGACGTTAGTGATGCCGCGTCGCAAAACCCTCCGCAGGCGATCGAAGTCCTGTGCATTGCCCGCCCTCCGCGCGGTGAGGATAACCCTACCCGTCAAGGCCAGCAACCCCAAAACGGCCTGCGGTGGCCCACCGGGGCGTGCCGGCACTACGAACACGCCTTCCGAACCGGCCGCCCGCGTCGCCGCCCTTGGCGAACGCGTCGCCTCGCGGCAGGGGTATGATCCGCGGCGGCCCATCCGCCCTGCCCCGCGAGCGACCACCATGAGCATCTTCCAAGGCTGCATGCCGGCGTTGATGACGCCCTGCGATGCCGCCGGCGCCCCCGACTTCGACGCCCTCGTGGCCACGGCCCGCGACCTCCTGGCAACCGGGATGTCGGCGGTCGTCTACTGCGGCTCGATGGGGGACTGGCCGCTGCTGACTGACGGGCAGCGACAGGAAGGCGTAGCCAGGCTCGTGCGGGCCGGGCTGCCCGTGGTCGTCGGCACCGGCGCTCAAAACCCGCGACTCGCCGCCGCGCACGCGGCCCATGCCCGGCTTGTCGGGGCCGCCGGGCTGATGGTGATTCCACGGGTGCTGTCCCGCGGCACGTCTCCGGCCGCCCAGCGGCAGCATTTCGCCGGGATCCTGCGCGCGGGCGGCGACCTGCCGGCGGTGATCTACAACAGCCCCGTCTACGGCTTCGAGACGAAGGCACCGCTCTTTTCCGAGCTGCGCGGCGAGTTCCCCAACCTCGTCGGCTTCAAGGAGTTCGGCGGAGCCGCCTCGCTGACCTATGCCGCCGAGCACATCACCGGCGGCGATCCGGAACTGTCGCTGATGGTGGGCGTCGACACGCAGGTGTTCCACGGCATCGTCCGCTGCGGCGCGATCGGGGCGATCACCGGCGTGGGCAACGCGCTGCCCAGGCCCGTCCTGCGGCTGGTCGGCCTGTGCACGCGGGCCGCGGCAGGCGACGCCGAGGCCCGCCGACTGGCGGCCGAACTCGACGCCGCCCTCGCCGTGCTCTCGACCTTCGACGAGGGCCCGGATTTGGTCCTCTATTACAAACGGCTGATGGTGCTCGAGGGGCGTCACGAGTACGTCCACCAGATCGACGCGGCCGACGCACTTGCACCGAGCCAGCAGGCCTTCTTGGAGGCCCA
>VGYP01000262.1 GCA_016872955.1 Planctomycetota bacterium | reverse complement strand
GCGCGAGGCCCACGGATGAGCACGCTCCCTTTCGCCCACCTCCACTGCCACAGCCACTACAGCCTGCTTGACGGGGCGAGTTCGATCGACCGACTCGTCTCCCGCACGGTCGAGCTGGGGATGAACGCCCTGGCGATCACCGACCACGGCAATTTGCACGGCGCCCTTGAGTTCTACGGCAAGGCCAAGGCCGCCGGCGTCAATCCGGTGATCGGCTACGAGGCCTACATCGCCCCCGGCAGCCGCTTCCAGAAGGATGCAGGAAGCCAGAAGGAGTCGAGTTTCCACCTCACGCTGCTGGCCCGCGACCGCGTGGGGTTCGCGAACCTGCTCCAGCTGGCCACCAAGGCCTACCTGGAGGGCTTCTACTTCAAACCGCGGATCGACCGTGACCTGCTCGAGGCGCATGGCGAGGGACTGATCTGCCTGTCGGGCTGCCTGTCGAGCGAGTTTGCGCGGTCACTCGTGGGCGCGGCGCCGGGGCAGGCCGCGACGCTCGCGGAGGGGCGTGAGGTCGCCCGCTGGTTCCAGAAGACCTTCGGCGAAAGGTACTTCATCGAGATCCAGGACAACGGCCTGGAGGTGCAGCGGCAGGTGAACGAGGCGGCCCTCGATCTGGCCCGGGAGCTGGGCATCCCGCCGGTGGCGACCTGCGACTGCCACTATGTCAATCGCGAGGACGCGGAGGCTCAGGATATCCTGCTGTGCGTCAACACGGGCCGGTTCCGCAGCGACGCCTCGCGGATGCGAATGGACTCCAGCGAGTTCTATCTCAAGAGTCCCGCCGAGATGCACGCCGGTTTCGTCGGCCTCGATCGCGACCTGATCGCGGCGGCCGTGGGACGCAGCCAACAGATCGCCGACTCGGTGTCCATCGATCTCGAGCTCGGCAAACGTCACTTTCCAGGTTTCGATGTGCCGGCCGGCCGCACGGCTTCGGAGGAGCTGCGACGACTGTGCCTGGACGGTCTGCGGGAGCGGTATGCGCTGGTCGCCAAGCGCTGGGCCGATGGCAGGCCGCCGGCCGAGGGCGGGAGCGGCGAACTCCATCCCGAGGTGCTGGAACGGATCAACCGTGAACTGGCGGTGATCGACACCCTCGGCTTCGCTAGCTACTTCCTGATCGTCTGGGATTTCGTCCGGTACGCCCGTGAGCGGGACATCCCCGCCGCCGCCCGCGGTTCGGGTGTCGGCGCGTTGGTCGCCTATTCGCTCTGGCTGTCCCACGTCTGCCCCCTCGAATACGACCTGCTCTTCGAGCGGTTCCTCGACGTCAACCGCCGCGAGGCGCCCGATATCGACATGGACTTCTGCAAGGAACGGCGGGGGGAGGTGATCGACTATGTGATACGGAAGTACGGCGAGGCCAACGTCGCCCAGATCGGCACGTTCGGCACGCTGGCGGCACGGGCCGCGATCCGTGACGTCGGCCGGGCCCTCGGCATGCCCGTGCCACGGGTGGACCGGATCGTCGCGCTCGTGCCCGATCAGCCGGGCATCTCGCTCGAGGACGCGGCCGCACCGGGCACGCAGCTCGCCGCTGCCTGCGATGCCGACGCGGAGGTCACGGAACTGGTGGGCCTGGCCAAGCGGATCGAGGGGCTGGCCCGCAATGTCGGCACCCATGCCGCGGCCGTCGTGATCGCCGACCGGCCGCTCGTCGAGTACGTGCCCCTGCAGCGCATGACGGGCAAAGAGGAGGTGATCACGCAGTGGGCCATGGGCGACGTCGAACGGGCGGGCCTGATGAAGATGGACTTCCTCGGCCTCCGCTACCTGACGGTGGTCGCGAAGACGCTCGACATCGTGGCCCGCACCACGGGCGTCCGGCCCGACCCCTTCGCCTTTCCGATCGCCGACGCCGCCACCTTCGCGACGCTCTGCCGTGGCGAGACCAAGGGCATCTTTCAGCTCGAGAGTGGCGGCATCCGCGACCTCCTGCAGCGGATGAAACCAGACCAGTTTCTCGACATCGTGGCGGTCAACGCGCTCTACCGGCCCGGTCCACTCGAGGGGGGCATGGTCGACGAGTACGTCGACGTGAAGCACGGTCGCAAGCGGGCCGAGTTTCTGCACCCAGTGATGGCGGACGTGCTCGCCGAGACCCACGGCGTCATGGTCTACCAGGAACAGGTGATGCGGATCCTGGAGCGGCTCGGGGGCATCGAGTTGTCGAGCGCCTACACCTGCATCAAGGCGATCAGCAAGAAGAAGCTGGAAACGATCGCCGCTTTCCGGGAGCAGTTCCTGGCCGGCGCGCAGGCCAAGGGTCTCTCCCGGCAGCAGGCGGCCGAGGTCTTCGCCCTGATCGAGAAGTTCGCCGGCTACGGCTTCAACAAGAGCCATTCCACGGCCTACGCCCTGCTCGCCTGGCAGACGGCCTATCTCAAGACGCACCACCCCGTGGAGTTCATGGCGGCCCTGCTCTCGGGCGACATCACGGGCCGCAACTTCAAGAAGAAGGATTCGCTCGTCGAGCACGTCGAGGACTGCCGGCGGATGGGCATCGAGGTCGCGCCGCCCGACGTCAACGCCTCGCAGGCCGACTTCTCCGTCGCCGCGGGACGGATCCTGTTCGGCCTGGCGGCGATCAAGGGCTGCGGCGTGCAGGCGGCCGAGTCGATCTGTGCCGAGCGGGAACGCGGGGGGGAGTTCCGCGGTCTGCACAACTTCTGCGGCCGGCTCGACCCGTCGCTGGTCAACAAGACCGCGATTGAGAACCTCGCCAAGGCCGGGGCGCTCGACTCGCTCGGCGGGCATCGTGGGCAGTTGCTGGCCGGCATCGAGCGTGCCATGACGGCGGGCGCATCGCAGCTGGCCGACCGCAAGAGCGGGCAGAAGAGCCTGTTCGAGTCGTTCGACGAGCCGGTGGCGGTCGACGCTGCGCCGGCGGGGCTGCCCGACGTCCCGCCGCTCTCCGACCTGGAGATGCGATCCGGGGAGAAGGAGGTGCTCGGCTACTACGTCCACAGCCATCCGCTGGCCGAACACCAGGGGCTGCTGGACGCGATCCGCACGCACGGCACGGCTGGTCTGGCCGCCGTGCCGGCCAAGGGAGACGTCGTCATCGGCGGCATGGTGGCCGCTCTCAAGCTCTCCAATACCAAACAGCCCAGGTCGGGGTCGACCCATACCCGCTACGCCATGTTCGACCTCGAGGACATGGACGGCCTGGTCCGCAGCATCTGCTGGCCAGAGGACTTCGCCCGCCTCGACGAGCGAATTCGGGCCGATGCCGTGTTGCTGGTGGCCGGCTCGATCGATCGCCGTGCCGGCAGCGAGGAGACCAACCTGATCGTCAAGGACGTCGTCCCGTTGGCGGAGGCATGGACCTTGCCGGTGCGTCATCTGACGATCAGGGTCGTGGAGGGGCCCCATGATTGCGACACGTTGGATCGGCTCGCCGCGATCGTAGCCGAGCATCGGGGCACGGTCCCGCTGCGGCTGGTCCTCGACACGGCGGACGGGATGCGGGTGCTGATGGAGGCCGACCGACATGCCGTCGCCTGGTCGCCGGGGCTGTATCACGCGATCGGTGACCTGCTCGGGCCGGGGAGCGTGCGGGCGGCGGTGTCGCTGGGCGGCCGACGGCGGGACTCGGAGGGCCGCCGGGGCCATACCCCGGCCGCCGTGGGCTGAGCAGCGTCGAGCGTCGCCGGGCTGGAAACTTGGCAAAACCTCGCATTGCCCGGACAAGGCGACGGGACTATCCTCCGACCCCCGCCAGAGGCCCGCGGTCAGGCCTCGCGCCCCACACGGTGAAGCCCATGCCAACATGCTCCGGCACCCGGCCCCTCGCTGCTCGGCGACTGGTTCTCGCCGGCTGCGCGGTCGTCGCCAGTCTTGCTCCGGTGGTCGCCCAGCCCCCGGGCACTGCCGGACCCAACACCGCCGGCGGTGTGATCATCGATCCACAGGGCGTGCTCCACATGCAGTCGGTGGCGGATCCCGGACTGACCCGTGAGCGGCGGGCCGCGGCGGTCGAGGCCCTGCCGGGCGATCTGCGGAAGTCCGTCCCGCTGCGGAAAGTCGCCCTCGCGCGGCTCGAGGCGGCGCTTGCCACGCGGACGGCCGGCAACGGCGGCGTGCCCGACGACATCGAGAAGCTCGCAGGCCTGACTCGCGTGCAGTATGTGTTCGTCTATCCCGCGGAGGGTGACATGCCCGGTGAGATCGTGATCGCCGGACCAGCCGAGCCCTGGTTCACCGACGCGACCGGCCGCGTGCGGGGCGTGGAGAGCGGCCGCCCCACCCTGTTGCTCACGGACCTCGCG
>VGYP01000261.1 GCA_016872955.1 Planctomycetota bacterium | reverse complement strand
CGGTTCAACGTGGGCGCCAAGTCGGCGGGCTACACGTTGGCCGCCGACCAGGAAATCCGCGGGATCGGCACCGTCGCCGGCACGGTCAAACTGGGCATCGGTTCGACGCTCTCGCCCGGCCTGGCGGGCGTCGGGCGGTTGTCGTTCGAAAACACGCTCGCCCTCTCGTCGGCCACCGCGACGCCCGGGGCGGGCGTGTTCCGGTTCGATCTCGGCAGCCCATCGACGGCAGGTACGACCTACGATCAGGTGGCGGTGGTGGGCGCGCTCGACCTGGCAGGCCTGTCGCTCGCGCACTTCGATTTCACGACCGCCGCCGGCTTCGGCAACGGCACCTACGTGCTCTTCGACGCCGGCAGCCTGACGGGCAGCCTCGGCACGCCGCTGTCGGGCACGGTGGCCGGCGCTGACGCCACGCTCGCTCTCCTGGGCAACGACGTCGTGCTGACGATGTCGAACTACGTCCCGGAGCCGACGTCGCTGACCCTGGCCGCGGCGGCGCTGGGGGCCGCAGCCATCCGGCCGCGTAGTCTCCGTCGCCACGGCCCATGCGATTCGACCCGGACACCTCGCGCCAGAGATGACCGGATCCGCGGAGGACCACCTCATGGCTAGCCTCCTCAAGACGAACCTTGGTCTGCTGACACTCATGGCTTTGGCCGCATCGTTACCCGGCCGGGTGCCGGCTGCACTCGTGCTCTACGAACCCTTCGGCGACTCCACGGGCACGGCGTCGGGCGTCCTGCTCTCTGGGCAGAACGGTGGCACCGGCTTCGCGGCGGGTTCGTCGTGGAGCACGAGCAACACCGGCACGGCCAACTCCGTGACCGTCTACCAGCAGGGCAACCTCTCGGGCGTGAACCTGAGCACGGGGGCGCCTAATACCTTCGACGGTCTGGTCTCGAACCTGCCCACGAGCGGCGGCTACTTTGGCTCGGTCGGGCTCGGAGGCACCGCCAATACCACGGACCACATGTTCGCCTGGCGGACGATCGACCCTTCGGTGACCGCGACATTCCTCGACGGCACCTCGACCTGGATGAGTTACGTCTCGGCGCGTGCCTTCAACGTGAACGCGTCAAGCCCCAAAGTGGCCATCGGTGCAGGTCGCCTCCAAGGGGAACGCGGGTACCAGGCGGCCGGTGAGGCGATCGGAATGGGCGGCGGCGTCGGGTCCAATGCCGGCAGCAACACGCTCAAGGTGTACGGCCAGTTCTGGGACAACCTCACCACCGCGACGTTCGACAACTATGGCCCCACGGGCAAACAGACCGGAACGGGCACGACCTCCACGGCCGTGCAGGTGCCGGCGCAGGCCTTCAGTTGGGCGTCTGACTCAGTGACAAGCCAGCCGATCGCCAACATCGTGATCGCCAAGATCACCTGGTCCGACACCGGCCCAGACATTCTCAAGGTGGCCCGCTTCCTGCCCACAGACGGCACGCTCACCGAGGCCATGTTCGACACGGTCGCGCTGTCGTCGCAGACCTGGCCGATCCAGCCAAGTCTCAATCAGTCCACGTTCAACATGATCTCGATCGCCGGCGCACGTTACTTCGCCGACGAGTTTCGGATCGCCACCACGTTTGCCGAGGCAGTCGGTGGTGCGGTGGTGCCGGAGCCAAGCATCCTGCCGGCCGTCCTCGGCGGGGGGGCGGGCCTGGTCGGCTTCACCCTCCTGAGTGGAAGACGTTTTCTTCGGCGGGAGATCACGGGGGCAAAACCGTAAGAAATCTTGGTAATCCGTAACGACTCGAAATTGCCCCCTGGGGCGGGACGCATCGACAATGAGGCAGGGTGGGAACGGGCGGCGACGTGGCGGCACTCAGCCGACCCTGGAAATCGCGTGGACAGGAAGACTCCCATGACCGTCCCGAAAAGGCTCAGCGCGATCGTGGGCCGGGGCAGCGGTCTGCACCTGTGCGGTCTCCTGTTCGCCCTCCTGGCGGTGGCAGGCTCGCTGCCGCGGCTGTCCGCGGCCGATCTCGTCTGGGACAACGGCCTCTTCGCCTCCCAGCAGGATCCACAGCTCACGCCCTTCGGGCGCGGGACCTGGGACGCCCTGACAACCTGGAACTGGACCGGCACGCAACTGGTCAATGGCGTGCCCCAGACCTTCGGGAGCCGCTGGAGCAACGGCAACACGGCCATATTCAATGGCACCGCGGCCGGCACCGTCGTGATCGGTGCGGCCGGCATCAAGCCCGACGTGATCAAGTTCAGCGGTTCGGGCAACACGATCGCGGGCTCGGCCCCATCCGGCACGACCGTGGGCCTCGAGTTTCTCACGAGTACGTCGACGCTGACGGTCGACGTTGCCACCGACCTGACGTCGACGATCAGTGCCGACCTGTTCGGCGTGCAGGCAGTCGCCAGTGGCACCGGCAACAAGATCGCCAAGACCGGGGCCGGCACGCTCGTGCTGTCGAGCGCCGAGATCGGCCTGATCCGGGGCGACATCAACGCGGCCATGGACGCCGGCTTCTCGGCCGAGGGCGGGGGCGAACTGCGAATCACGGGCGGCCTGCTGAAGGCGGCCAGCCCTTCCCAGAGCGGCCGAGGCAATCGCACGAACACGATCGGCGCTGCCTCGTCGGGCAACAAGGTGGTCTTCTCCGGCAGCGGCCGGGCGATGAGCGGTGGCTTAACCTTTGGCGGCATTGGCCCTGCCGGTGAGCTGTACGGCAACAACTCACTGACTGTTTTGTCGCCCGGCACGCAGGCCGTGCCCACGTACCTGATGATCGGCAACGGTCAGCAGATCAACATGGCGAGCACGTCGGGCAACACCTTGACGGTCAACAACGGCAGTTACTTCTACCAGACATTGGGGGGCGGCACTAACGCCTGGACGATCGGGACCAACGCCGGCGCCAACAACAACTCGATCGTGGCCGACGGCGGTGTGATCGACCGCCGCAACGCCGCCGGCTCATTCATCACGGTCGGCGTGGCGGGCAACGACAACAGCGCCGTTGTCCGCAACGGCGGCACCCTGATGCCGCGGCGGCTCGCCATCGGCACCGGCGGCGGCGACGGCAACACGATGACCGTCACGGGCTCCGGCTCACTTTCGTACATCAACGAAACGGGTTCGAACGCCTGGTTCTACGTCGGCGACGGCACGACCGGGTCCGCCAACAATGGCGTCACGGTCTCGGCCGGCGGCAAGTTCAACTTCACGGGCGCCTCGGCCGGCGGCGACCGCTACTTCGGCATCGGCACGGGCACCGGCGGTGCCACCGGCAACTTTTTCACGGTCAACGGCACGGGCTCCTCGCTCAACGTCAACTTCACGATCCCCGTCGGCGTGGGCATCAAGATCCAGGCGGGGCCGAACGGCAATCCCCCGACGGCCACCGCCGGCGGCAACAACAATCGGATCGATGTGGTCGCCGGTGGCTCGCTCGTGACGACGACCCCGCTCTATGTCGGAGCCTCCGTGGCCGTGGGCGGGGCGAATGCCACCGGCAACGTCGTCACTCTCGGCAACGGCGGTGGCCCATCGACCACGGCCAGGATCGTCGTCAACGCCGACGCCACCACCTTCAACACCTCGGCCGGCTACGACAACGCCGCCACCCTGCCCGGCAACACGGCGGTGCTGGGCTCCCAGGTCAACTTCTACCAGACGGCGGGAGTGATCTTCGGGGCACTGACCAACAAGGGTCTCTACCTGGCCCACGAAACCAGTCGGCTGAACGTCGACAACGGCCGCCTGGAGGTTGGCTCCCAGACCCTCACCAGCGGCACGATGGTCTCCGGGCCGGGGAGGATCCAGCTCGACGGTCCGGCCTATTTCTCCAATCCGCTCGGCAACTTCAACTCGATCACGTCGGCGATCGTCGGCAGCGGCAGCCTCACGAAGGAGGATTACGGTGTCCTTGAGCTGAGGAGCCTCGACAATGCCTACACCGGCAACACCACCGTCAAGCGGGGCACGCTCAGCATCGCATCGCCCTTTCTGTCGACGGCCTCGACGGTGTCGATCGACTACGGTGGCTACCTCGAACTCGATTTCACCGGCATCAACGTCGTCGACACGCTCATGCTCGGCGGCGCGGCCGCGACCGCGGGCGTCTACGACCAGTTCACGGCGCCCGAATACATCCTCGGCACTGGCCAACTTCAGGTCACCGGCAGTGGCACCCCCGTGACGTCGCTCAAGTGGTATGGCAACGGGGTGGCGGCGGGAGGGTCCGGCAGCTGGTCGCCGTCGGCGGGCACCTGGTCCAACGGCACGGTGGTGCGGACCTGGGCCTCGTCGGCCGAGG
>VGYP01000260.1 GCA_016872955.1 Planctomycetota bacterium | reverse complement strand
CCCGATCCAGGACGCGGGCCTGCACACCTACCTGCGGACGCTCGACATCCGCTTCGCCCGCGCGAACCACGGCGGGGGAAGCGATCTGGTGGAACGGGCCGGCTGAACGTCGGCGCTGCTGACGACGCGTGTTATCCCCCCAAAAGAGAGCACGATCGAACCTTTCGGTACGATCGCAGACGTTTGCCGAGCCAGGCAGCAAACCCCGCTCCAGTCAACGCGCCGCACGCGGCCGGCTCCGGCACTGCGGCGATGCCGCCGCCCGGCGGGGGGTTGTAGGGGGGGATGCCGTAGAGCCCGGTGGAGGAGAAGTCGACGACGTCGGCGAGGTCGACGACCCCGTCGTAGTTGAAGTCGCCCTCGGCCCAGGTGGCCGGCTCGCCCGTGCCGTACTTGCCGGAAGAGATGAAGTTGGCGACGTCGATCAGGTCGACCGTCCAGTCGAGGTTTGTGTCGCCCGGGGCGGCGTAGGCGACGGTCATCGAGCCGTCGCCGTTGTCGAGCCAGCCGACGGCCCGGGGCTCGCTGACGGCCACCTGGGCGGCCGCGACGCTGGAGGTGATGCCGCTGGTGCCGTCCCAGCTGCCGCCGTTGCGGCCGTCGATCAGCTTGGCGACGAGATCCGTGGCCGACAGGCCGCTGGCGACGACCAGGGCCCCGTTGGTGACGTTGACGAGCCCGCCGCCGGCAAGGTCGAGTCCGGCGACGGTCGTGGTCAGGTAGGTCGGGGCCACCTGGGCGGTGCCGCCGGCCACGACGACGAGTCTGCTCGTGGCGAGGGCCGATTCATTGGCCAGTCGGGCCACGCCCCCCTGGACGGTTGTGTTGCCCGTGAGGCTGTTGGTCCCATCGAGCACGAGCGTGCCGCCGCCAGTCTTCCGAAATCCGGCCGTGCCGCTGAGCCGCGCCGAGATCGTGGTCTTGGCTCCCGTCACCACGTCGATAAAGGGCGCGGTCGTTCCAGAAAGAGTGACCGGGCCCTGGCTGCCGGAGAGCATCCGATAGCCATCGACCGTGAACCGCATTCCTTTCGCGACGGCGATGCCCGCCGTACCCGTCACAGTCACCGTGCCACCCGCGGCTGTGCCGGTCGTTGAATTGCCCCCGAACACGGCGACCTTGCCGGAGTCCCATCGAGTGGCCGTGCCGGTGGTTGCAAACCAGTTGCTCGCTGCCGTGGACCATGTGCCGGACCACGTGCTGGTCGGAAAGGTGCCCGAGGGAATCGTGCCAGCGGGAGTCCAGACGAGCGATGGGGCGGGAGTGGCTGCCGATGTGGTTCCCCAGGTTCCGCCGACGGACCTGCTCGATCCCGTCTGCCACAACCCGACCCCCGCGAATCCCTGCACCAGTGGCGAGGCGTCGAAGACGGAAACCTGCGACACGATCGACGATCCGGTCGAATCGTAGGCCCTGGCGAGCAGAAGAGGTCCCAGGGTCTCGAGTTCGACGATGTAGCTGTTCGTCGGGGAAAATGGCAGTCGCGAACTGCCGCTCACCGCGATCGTGCTCGAAACCTCAGAAATGCGCAGTGTCGACTGGCTTGTCGTCGACGAGTAATTGATCGTCGCCATGTAGGCCGAGCCTGCCTGACTGTCGAACTGGGCGATGACCCCGGCCTCGGGTCCGGCAAGCGCGGATTGCGTCGGGTTCACCACTGAGCGCACGACGACGCCGGTGCCGGCGAACGAGTCGGTGGGGACGATCCCGTAGGCGAAATTCGTACCCGTCAGAGCGCTGCCGGCAAGGATCATGCCCCCCGATGCCGTACCCGTTGAGAAGAACGTCGCTGAAGTCAGGACCAGGCGCGAAGACGAATCCTGAAGCCAAAACTGTTGAGGCGAGCCATTCGGAAAGGTATCGGCCCAGTCAGCGATTGCTTTGGGCCCCGACAACCCCGATGCGGCCGTGAGCATCACGGCAAGCAGATGGACCGAAGCGATGCGCAGCCGTGCCACGCGAGCGGCTCCAGGTGCCCGCCTTCCGGGTCGATACGAGAAAGCGTTGTCACGGGATAAACACTGTGGCTCAGATGCGGTCAAAGTACCACTCCCCGGGGATGTTCATTGTGACTCCGCCCGACTGGATTCCTGAGTTTACGCCCCCGATCACGAGTTTGTAGCGGCCCTTGAGCGAGGTCGGGTTGGTGGCCGATGGCAGGGTGATCGTCCAGTTCGTGCCGCTTCCCGAGACGCTGACGCCGGTCAGCGAGACGGCACGACCCGACGCTGGATCAGCCGGATTGTCAAGCCGCTGGAGGCTGATGGAACCGACCGCGAAGCCGGTTACGGGTGTATTGAACTGCACCTGGAAGGCGGCCACCGCGCTCGCGAAATCGGGCGGGTCGCTGGGCCACTGGCCGAGTCCGACGACGGTCGCCTTGATGAGAGCGTCAATGGCGATATTTTTGCCGAGAAACGTTCCTACGGGGGGAAGCGTCAGCGATGCGGGATTACCGGCTGCATCAGGGAAGGAGCCTCCTCCGAACGCGACCGTCGATGTGTAATCAAGCCTGGTCGACACGTCTCCGGTCTGAATGGCGTAGCGGAACAGGAACACGTCCGTTCCGCTCCCGGAGACATAAACGGCGGATCGCAACGGCGTCGTGTTCAACTGAAGTGACGGAGCGCCGGTGACCGTCACAGGTTCACTGAAAGTGACCTGGATATCGACCGACTGACCGATGCCATACGTGCCGCTCGGTGAGAGAGCCAGTACGCCCGTGACTTGGGGGGCGATGGTGTCGACGGTGAGGCTGAAGGCGGCGGCACCGCTTTCATTTCCCGCGGCATCGACCGCGACGAAGCTGAAGGCGTAGGCCCCATTCGCCAGCGTCGGCGTGTACGTCCAGGCGCCGCCGGCCGGAACGGTGATGGTGGTCGGGGTGCCGCCGTTGGTGGTGATTCGCAGCGTCGTGCCCGCGTCGGCGGTGCCTGTGAACGTCGGCGTTGGATCGTTGGTGAATCCACCGGACACGAGGGATCCGCTGACCGGCGCCACGTTGTCGGTGACGGCGGTGATCACCGGCGTGGTCGGGGCGATGGTGTCGACGACCAGTGACAAGCTGGTGATGAGGCTTCGGTTCGCGGCGGCGTCGATGGCGGTGAACGAGAAGGTGTGATTCCCTTCACCGAGCGACTGTGGAACGAAGGTCCAGATTCCGTTGGCTGGCACCGTGCTGAAGGCTGGCACGCCATTGTCGACGATCACGCGGAGGGTCATGCCAGGCGTTGCGGTGCCAGTGAACGTCGGCGTGGAGTCGTTGGTGGTCGCGCCGTTGGCGATCGAACCGGTGGCCGGTGCCACATCGTCGACGACGCTGGTGATCACGGGCGCGGGCGGGGCGACCGTGTCGACCGTCAGAGCGAAGAAGACGGCCGGGCTATCGTTCCCGGCGGCATCGACGGCGGTAAAGGAGAACGTATAGGCCCCGTCGAGGAGCGGTGTCGGGGTGTAGGTCCATATGCCGCCCGCCGGCACCGTGATGAAGGAGGGCGTGCCGCCATTGACGACAATGCGGAGCTTCACGCCAGCTTCGGACGTTCCCGTGAACGTGGGAGTCGTATCGTTGGTAGACGCGCCGGAGACGAGGTTTCCAATCGAATTGATCACATCGTCAGCGACGCTGGTAATCGTGACAAACGGGGCCACCGTGTCGATGGTCAGCCCGAACGTGGCGGGCAGGCTCTCGTTTCCGGCGGAATCGACCGCCACGAACGTGAAGGTGTATGGCCCGTCGGTAAGAACTGTGAACGTATAGGACCAGATGCCGTCGCTGGGTATCGTAATGGCCGCCCATGGCGATGAGTTGACGGTGATTCGGAGCGTGGCCCCGGCTTCGGCTTTCCCGATGAACGTCGGCATCGCGTCATTGGTGACCGCACCGTTTCCAAGTGGCCCGACCACGAGCAACGCGTCGTCTACGACGCTCGTGATGATGGGCGCGTCCGGGGTCTTCGAATCAATGATCCACTGTCGCGGGTTGGTCGCTGGCACACTGGAGAAGCCCGCGACGATCTGCCGCACCTGCACGTCACCAACCGGATACGACCCGTCGGGCAGGACGAACGATGACCCGCTTCCGTCAGTCCACGAGCCGCCCGCGTAACGATACTGCCACTTGGCTCCGACGGCGACGCCGGCAACGAGCACCATACCGGTTTGCGTGATGCCGTCGGTCGTACTCGAGCCGGTGTCGGCGGCGATCGCGATCGTCGGTGCCGGCTGCGGCACGATCGGGCCGAGCATGTCCGACCAGGGTCCCGTGCCGAGTGCGTTCGTCGCCCGGACGCGGAACCAGTATTTG
>VGYP01000259.1 GCA_016872955.1 Planctomycetota bacterium | reverse complement strand
GAGATCCGGCTCGCCGGCGTGCCGGTGCTGGCGCTGCGGATCACCTACGTGGGCGAGCTGGGCTGGGAACTGCACGTGCCCGCGGCCGCCGCCGGCACGCTCTACGACGCGCTCCTGGAGGCCGGCGCCCCGCACGGCCTGCGGCCGGCCGGATACTACGCCATCGCGGCGCTGCGGTTGGAGAAGGGCTACCGGGCCTGGGGCGTCGACATCTCCACCGACGAGACGCCGCTGGAGGCCGGGCTAGGCTTCGCCGTCGACTGGACGAAGGAGTTTCGCGGCCGGGCGGCGCTGGCGGCCCAGCGCGAGGCGGGCGTGCGCCGCCGGCTGGTGTCGCTCGTGCTCGCCGACCCGGAGCCCACGCTCTGGGGGAACGAGCCGATCTACCGCGACGGCGCGCTCGTCGGCTACACGACCTCGGCCGCCTATGGCCCCACGCTCGGGGCGGCGGTCGCGATCGGCGCCCTGCGTAGGCCCGACGGCGGCGTGGTGACGGCCGAGTTCGTGCAGTCGGGCAGCTACGAGGTCGAGAACGACGGGCGCCGGCTGCCGGCGCGGGTGAGCCTCGCCCCCCCCTACGATCCGGGACGGAATCGCATCCTCTGCTGACGGCATGAAAGGAGCGGCGCGATGAGTGGGCGGCCCGACGTGATCGTGGTGGGCGGCGGCATCTGGGGAGCCTCGACGGCGCTGCACCTTGTGCGGCGCTCGCCCGGGCTGCGGGTGCTTGTCCTCGAGCGCGGCCCTACGCTCGCCTGCGAGACGACGTCGCAGGCCGCCGGGCAGATCGGCCAGCTGCGTGCCAACCCGCTGATGGTGAAGGCGGTCGGCCGCACGCTCGCCCTGCTCGAGACCTTTGCCGCGACCACCGGTCACGATCCCGGCTTCGTCCGCTCCGGCAGCCTGCACGTCGCCACCACGGCGGAGCGAATGGCCGCCTTCCGGCGCACGGTCGAGGGGGTGCGCCGGCTGGGCGTGGCGGCCGAGGAGGTCGATCTCGTGCGCGCCCACGAACTCGTGCCACGGCTGAACACCGCCGCGCTTGCAGGCGCCGTGTTCGTGCCGGGCGACGGCTACGTCGACGCGCCGCGCTGCGCCCGGGCCTACGCGGCCGCCGCCGCCGACGCGGGCGTGGAGTTCCGCACCGGCTGCGAGGTGAAGGCGCTGCGCACGGAGGGGGGCCGCGCCCACGGGGTCGACATGGCTGCCGGCCCGCTCGACGGGGGCGTCGTGGTCGTCACCGGCGGGCCCTGGACGGCCCGATTGCTCGCCGGTCTCGGCCACGCGGTGCCGGCGGTGCCGATCCGCCTGCAGCAGCTGCGGACGGTGCCCGATCCGGGCCTGCCGGCGCATCATCCCGTGGTCCGCATCCCCGACGCGAGCTGCTACCTGCGTCCCGAGGCGGGGGGCTATCTCTACGGCTACATCGATCCGCACCCGCTCGCCGTCGACGTCGGCGCGGCGGCCCGGGGCGTGCGCACCGCCGACATCGCCGTGGACGAGCCGCTGATGGCGGAGGCCCGCGGCCGCCTGGCCGGCGTGTTCCCCTCGCTGGGGTCGCTCGCGGTGGACCACTACCGGCAGGGCATGGTCACCTGCACGCCCGACGCGAACTACGTCCTCGGCCCCGCACCCGGCGTGGCCGGACTGTTCGTGGCCACCGGCTGTAGCGCCATGGGGATCGCCGGATCGGCGGCCGTGGGCGCGTGGCTCGCCGAACTCGTGCTCGACGGCCGGTCCACCGACGACCTCTCCCCCTTTGATCCGGGCCGGTTCGGTGCCCGGGCCGCGGACTGCGACTGGCTGGTCGCCGAATCGCGGCGGGTGTACGCCAACTACTACAGTTTGGCCGCCGGGGGCACCACCTATGGTGGGCGGGCCTGATCCGGGATGGCTGGCCCGACCTCCGGGCCGGGCCCCGTCTGAGGCGTGCGAAAGCTGCCCCAGTCGACGGGGAGCCTGACGAAGGCCGCCGCGACCTCCGCCGGCGAGCGGCGGCCACGCCGCCCGCGGCCGCCAGGCCGTCCCCGGCTCCGGAACCGCCCCCACGGTGAGGGACACGTCGTCGATGAACGAGCCGTTGAGGCTGCGACCCCTTCCCGCTCGTGTCGCCGGCGGCCAAAAGCAGTAAACCAGCCTGACTCAAGGACGGGGGTGCGAACCAGTCGGAGGGCGAATACAGCTAGCCCGCCTCGAAGTGGCCGAGGCCCTGGTTGGTTCCGCCGGCCAGGATCTGGTGGCTGGAGGCTGCGGCCACCCAACTCGCTCAGCCCTACGAGTTGTCGCGGTTGTTCGGGATCTCGAAGCTCGGGTTAAAAATCGTGAGCGGCTCCGGGGTCTGCCAATTTCCCGGCATCGCCTGCTTCGTCGGGGCCACGTCGGTCCAGCCGGCGTTGTTGAAGCCGCTGGGCCCGCCAATGAGCCGCAGAACGAGCGTCTTTCCGGCCGCTCCGGCGAGTGCCGCGCCGCTGACGGAGATCTTTTGCGGGCAGAAGTTGGCGTTCGTCCCGTTGACCACTTCCTTGAGCACCTGGTCCGGCTGGCCGCCCTGCCTGGCAATCACGCTCATCCGGTAGCTGTCACCCCATCCGACCGGGTCGGCATTGCGGGCCTGGAAGGAGGAGAGCATCCCTTCGTCGATCACCTCGCCCCGGTTTTGCTCGACGTAGTTCCCGTTGCCCCGTGTCCAGGCCACGTTCGATCCGAACTGCTCCTGGGTCGAGTTGTTGCCCACATTGGTCCAGCCCGCGACGCTCACCACTCCCCCGACGGTGAACGTCGGGTTCATCACCGGGATGCTGATCGGCGTGGCCGACGCCAGGCCGGCGGCCGCCATCGCGACGGCGGCGAGACCGACCTGCAGCGGCCAGAGGCCGCGGACCATGCGCGGCCGCATCGGCCGCCAAGAAATGATTGGCCCCGTCGCCATGCATGCCTTGACCGCCCTCGACCGGCCTGCCTGTGCCGCCGGCCCCGGACGGCGGGAAAAAGTCGCGGGGGAATGGCCCGCTTCAGTTCGCCGCGGGCGCGGGAGGGGCGAGTTCGCCGCCGCTTCGCCGGGTCGGAATCACGACGATCAGGCGGCTGGCACGATCCACGACCGAGCCATCGGCCGCGAAGGCCGTCGCCTTGATGACACACGTCGCGGGAATTGAGAGCGGGCCGTCAACGAGCGGTGCGTCGGCGGTCGGCTCGGACCCGTCGAGCGTGTATCGCACGTGATCTCCCTGCCCGGGGGCCACGAGCCGAACGACCGCCTTGTCGACGAACGGGGGCCCGCTGACGGCCACGATCGCCAAATGCTGCCGGCGGCCGGCCGGCCCATACAACGGTCGCCCGGCCACGTCGTGATACCGGGCCGCCCGGGAGTCGGCCATGGTGACGAACCAGCTTTTCGACCTCATGGTATCCACGACCACGACCGAGCCATCGTCCTGCTCCACCTCGCACCAGGCGTGGGCACCGGGCTGATCGCGACCATCCTTCTGATAGCCGCCCCGGACAAGTGCCGCGTCGAGGCCCGCCTCGTCGGCCATCAGCTTGTAGAACAGCGCTTGGTGCCGGCAGACCCCGGTATTGCAGAGCCCCGGCACGGCTCCCACCAGCACGCCCCGGCCGCGGCAGGCGGTGGCCAGGGCTTCGTCGTCGGCGAACGGGGTCACCCGGTCCGGCCGCTTCGCGAACGTCGATGAGACGTAGTGGGCGATCCGCTGCATCCGCTCGGACGTCGGCAGGCTGCGAACCGCGGGGCTGGCCGCGAACGCCAGGGCTTTGGCGAGCACCTCGTCGCGCTCGCGATCGACGACGAGCACTTCCCGCGACGAACCGGCCCGGCCGTCGGGCGCGATCTCCATGCCCCTGCCGCCGTCGACGTAGCCGTCGGGAATCGTGACCCCGTAGCCGACACGATGCGTGGTCCGGTAGAGCGTTACCGCGTCGCGGGCCGCCGGGGCCACCACGGGCGCGGGATCGATCACCGGCGGCGGAGCGGGAGCGGCGACCTGTGCCGCCCAGGATGCGACGGGCCAGGCCGCTGCCGCCGCCACGACCAACAGGCGGGCGGCAGAGCGGCCGCGGCGGGAGGTTTGCTCGCCGGCTGGCGAATCGTCGAACTCGTCGTGCCGCTCGCCCATCTGCTTCACGATCCCCAACCTGATCTTCGGACCGCAGTCATGCCGGATCGCAAGGATAGGACGGCGACCGGCACGTCCGCAAGCGAGTGACCGGCGACGAGCGGTCGAAGGGGTGCGGGTGAATCGGGCCCCGCCGGCAGAGCCGGAGGTCGCCATGCTCCCCGGCAGCCGCCGGTTCTGCCGGAGCCGTCGTCGAGCACTCGCGCCACGGCT
>VGYP01000258.1 GCA_016872955.1 Planctomycetota bacterium | reverse complement strand
GCGTGGACCTCAACGACGTGTGGACCCCGGCGCACCTGCCCTACGGGTCGACGGGGCGGACGCTCAGCGGCGAACGACGGGTCGCGGCCAAGCGGCACGGAGAAGGACCCAACCTGCTGTTCTTCGACGGCCACGCCGGGTGGAAAAACGGGCGCGCCATCACGGTCGACGACTGGCGCGAGCAGCGGTTCTGAAGGGATGCCCAGCGGGCATTCTCCGGGAGCGGGCCGTCGGATCAACCTCCCTAGAACACCGTCAACCCGGGGATCGCGGCGACGAATCGGGTCCCCAGGCGCTCCAGGGCGGCATTCTGCTGCCGCACCTCGGCGGCGATGTTCCACGGAAGGATGAGAAGGAAATCGGGCCGTCGATCGGCCAGGACCGACGGGGGCAGGATCGGGATGCGGCTGCCGGGCATCCATTTGCCCTGCTTCGAGGGAGCGGCATCGCAGACGAAGGGCAGCAGGTCGGGTTTGACCCCGGCGTAGTTCAACAGGGTGTTGCCCTTGGCGGCCGCCCCATAGGCGGCGACCGTCCTGCCCGCGCGCTTCTGCTCGATGAGGAAGCTCAGCAGGTCGTCCTTGATGCGGTTGGCCTTGGCCTGGAACCCCTCGTAGCCTCCCGGGCTCTGCAACCCGCGGCGGGTCTCCTCGCCCGCCAGCGACGCGACCGATGGCGACTCGGCCCGAGCGTCGGCGGCGTGGCATCCGTAGACCCGCAGGCTTCCGCCGTGGGTCGGCAACTCCTCGACGTCCCAGACGCGCAGGCCCGCGGCCGCGAAGATCCGACGGACGGTGTGCAGGGTGAAGTACGAGAAATGCTCGTGGTAGACCGTGTCGAACTGGTTCTGCTCGAACATCCGCATCAGGTGCGGGAACTCGAGGGTGACCGTGCCCGTCGGTTTGAGGGCGGCCCGGATCCCCAGGGTGAAGTCGTTGATGGCCGGCACATGGGCGAAGACGTTGTTGCCGATGATCAGGTCGGCCTGCTGGCCGCCCGAGGCCAGTCGCTTGCCGAGCGCCTCGGTGAAGAACTCGCGAAGCACGGGTATGCCGATGGCCTCGGCCGCCTCGGCCGTGCTGTCCGTCGGCTCTATGCCCAGGCAGGGGATGCCGGCGGCGACGAAATTCCTCAGCAGATATCCGTCGTTGGAGGCCACTTCGATGACGTGGCTGGCCGGGGTGAGCCCAAGGCGGTCGATGATGCCGCGGCAATAGCGGGCCGCGTGTTCCACCCAACTGGTCGACGTGCTCGAGAAATAGGCGTAATGGGCGTCGAACAACTGGTCGGCCGCCGCGTAGTCCTCGGTCTGCACCAGCCAGCAGGAATGGCACACGCGCAGGACCAGCGGATAGCCGATCTCGGGTCCGCGCAGGTTCCGGGCGGTCAGGTAGGCGTTGGAAGGCGGCGCCGAGCCCAGGTCCAACACCTTCTGGACCAACGGGCTCCCGCAATGGCGGCAGGTCATGGGATCACTCCTTCGAATTCCTCGGTGAGCATGGGGCGTTTCTGGTCGCGCTCGGAAACATCGGTGACCGGCAGCGGCCACGCGATCCCCAGGCGCGGATCGAAGGGATTCAGTGCCGCCTCGCTCGCGGGAGCGTAGGCGGCCGAGTGGCAATACAGCAACTCCACGTCGTCGGTGAGGGCCTGGAACCCGTGGGCGAATCCCTCGGGGATGAGGAGGGCATGGAGGTTGTCGGCCGAGAGCCGCTCGGCATGCCAGCACAGGAAGGTGGAGGAACCGGCGCGGACATCGACGGCGACATCCCAGACCTCGCCGCGCAGGCAGCTCACGAGCTTCATCTCGCAGCAGGGCGGGCTCTGGTAGTGCATGCCCCGGATCGCGCCCGACCGGACGGTCCGGGTGTGGTTGATCTGCCGGATGGGGGTCCTCCAACCGGCCTCGAGCAGTTCGGTGTCGCAGAAGATCCGGGCGATGAACCCCCGGGAGTCCGCGTGGCATCGCCGGATCACCCGCTTCAGGCCCTGCAATGGAAGGTCGTGGATCTCGAAGCGGCTCACGGGATCGAGGTGTACTCCAGGAGGTCGGTCTCGCAGAGGATCCGGGCGTCGGTGCCCGCGGCGTGTCGCCGGTACCAGTGGAGGGTTCGGCGGACCGACTCGGAGAGGCCCATGCGGGAACGGTATCCCAGGCCGGCGCGGGCCTTGCCGCTCTCCAGCAGCAGCAGGCCGGCCTCGTGCGGCCCCTGGACCTCGTCGTGATATCTCACTTCGCCGACACCGCCCACTTCGCGGGCCGTCTCGATCACCGAGCGGACGGTGGCCGCATCCTCGCGGGGCGGGCCGAAATTGTAGGCCTCCTCGGCGGCGCGACGATGCCAGAGGCCCTCTGCGAGGATCAGGTAACCGGCCAGAGGCTCGAGGACATGTTGCCAGGGCCGCACGGCCCCGGGACGACGGATCTCCAGCACCCGTCCCTGCTGCCAGGCGCGGACGGCGTCGGGAATGAGGCGATCCTCGGACCAATCCCCTCCTCCGATCACATTGCCAGCCCGGGCGCTGGCCACCCGGACGCCTTGGGCCCGCAGGAAGGAGTCGCGGTAGGACTGGATGACGAGCTCGCAGGCGGCCTTGCTGGCGCTGTAGGGGTCGGCACCACCCAAGGTGTCGTCCTCGGAATAAGGCCGGTCGCGCTCGAGATTCCGGTACACCTTGTCGGTGGTCACCATGAGCGCCACCGAGACGCTGTCGAGGTCGCGCAACGCGTCCAGCACATGGACGGTCCCCTGCACGTTGGTGGCGAAGGTCTCGACCGGCTCCCGATAACTGGCCCGGACCAGGGGTTGGGCCGCCAGGTGCAGGACGATCTCGGGCCGGAAACCGCGGATCATCGCGGCGGTCGCGAGACGGTCACGGATGTCGATCAGGCGACTCTCGGCACAAAGGCCGGCCACGCGGGCCGCCTCGAACAGGCTCGGATCGGTGATGGGTGCGAGGCTCAGTCCCGCCACCCGCGCACCGAGACGGTGGAGCCAGAGGGTCATCCAAGCCCCCTTGAAGCCCGTGTGACCGGTCAGCAGGACCCGTTTTTCGGCCCAGAATGAGGGGTCCGGAAGGCTCATGGCTGCGACCAGACTTTCCATGGCGCCCGACCCGCGGCCCAGAGATCCTCGAGCTGGTTCTTGTCGCGCAGCGTGTCCATGGGCTGCCAGAATCCCCGATGCTCGTAGGCCATCAACTGGTCCCGACGCGCCAGTTCGACCAACGGATCGTTCTCCCAGCTGGTGCGGTCGCCCTCGATCAGGTCGAGCACCCGGGGCGAGAGGACGAAGAAACCGCCATTGATGAGACCGCCATCCCCCCGGGGCTTCTCGGTGAACTCCCGCACGACGCCCGCCTCGATGCGGAGCGCGCCATAGCGCCCGGGAGGCTGCACCGCCGTCACCGTGGCCCATTTGCCGTGGGCGCGGTGGAAGCGCAGGGTCTGTGCGATGTCGACGTCGGCCAGGCCGTCTCCATAGGTGAAGCAGAAGGCCTCTTCATCCTGGAGGTACGGGGCGACCCGTTTCAGGCGGCCGCCGGTGAGGCTCTCCTCGCCGGTGTCCACCAGCGTCACCCGCCAGGGTTCCCCATGGCGCTTGAGCACCTCCATGCGGTTGTTGGCCACATCGAAGGTCACATCCGAGGTGTGCAGGAAGTAGTTCGCGAAGAACTCCTTGATGACATAGCCCTTGTAGCCGCAGCAGATCACGAAGTCGTTGATCCCATGGGCCGAGTAGAGCTTGAGGATGTGCCACAGGATGGGGCGGCCTCCGATCTCGATCATGGGCTTGGGCTTGAGGTGGGTCTCCTCGGCGATCCGAGTCCCGTACCCTCCCGCTAGAATGACAGCCTTCATCGATTGGTGGGATTCCCCAAAAAACCCGTCGACGCACCCGGAGCGCCGTCCTCGATTCGGAGCTGCGCAGGAAACGGAAACCGCCTCGGGCGGGTCCGTTCATCCCGGACACGATGACCTGGGCCAAGTCTGGACGCCCGGACCACGGGGGGTCAACTGTCACCCGGGGCCATGATCGGGCCATCGCGCCCATCCAGCGATCCGGACCGGAAACGCCGGAAGGGGGTTCGGTCGTCCGATCACTTCTCCGAGAGGCAGTAGAGGCTCTGCCGGCCCCGCAGGAACAATTGCCCGCCGACGATCGCCGGGGAGGCGTCGAAGCCGTCGTCGAGTCGGTTGACCGCCAGCACCTCCAACCGGGGCCCCTGACGCAGCACCGCCGTGTTGCCGTCGCGCCCGACCACGTAGACCCGGCCGTCGGCCGCCACCGGCGAGGCGTACACCCCGTTGAGCCCGTCCAACCGCTCGGCTTCGAAGCGGGCCTT
>VGYP01000257.1 GCA_016872955.1 Planctomycetota bacterium | reverse complement strand
CGTCGCCCGCCCCCCCGCTGAAGCATTCACGGCACGGGGGCCGGCCGCCCTGGCCCGGGAATATTGGCGTCGGCTGTACCACGCCTGCATCGACGTCGCGGCCCGACGGTGGCTCGTCGTACACGAGTCCGACGAACCTGCCTTCGGCACGCTGGTCACGGCGGTGGGCGACATGCCGTTCGCCGAGGCCTCGGCCGTGCTCGCCCAGGAAGGGCGATTGCGGCGGCCGGGCGATCCGCGTGAGGCGATGGCCGAGTTCATGGCGGTGGTGCTTGAGTTGGCGGCCTTCGCCCCCCGTCAGCTACCCGTCTGGTTTCCCGGCGTCACGGACCACGAGCGGCTGGCCAGGCTGTTCGGGCAGCACCTCGGTGCAGACGCGATCCTGGCGCGGACGAGGCCCCCGGTGCTGCCGGAGGCGGACCCCGCAGGCGCCGCCGGCGGCGGGCCCTGCCCCTCCGGCCTCACGACGCCCACCCGGGCACCGGGACGCCTGACCAGGCGGGCGGCGGGGTTCCTGCGACGCCGGTCGCTCGCCGCGGCCCGACGCGGCAACGACGTCCGCGGCATGCTGCTGCAGTGGCGACTGGCCATGCTCGCCGGCGGTGATCAGCCGACCCGGCGGCGGGCGGAACGCTCGGGTGGCCGACGGGCGGCGGATCTCGTGCGGCGTCTGGACCGGGCCGTGGGCCTGGGGGGCGTGTCGACGGCCGACGCGAAGGCCCTCCTGCTCGACCTCGTCGACCGCGCCGGCGGCTCGGCCTGGTCGCAACCGGCCCGCTTGCTGTACGACCTGCAGAAGGTGTGTGTCGATTCCGAGCGCGAGAGTTACCGCACCCGGCTGCTCTCCTGGGCCTGTACCCTCGGCCGGCTGCCGCTGGTCAAGCCTTTGCCGGCCCAGCGGGTCGCCCTCATCCATCGCCACGTCGCCTCAGCGCTGCGTCGTCTCCCACTCGTCGGCCTGCCCAGGCCGTCGGCCGCGATGGCCATGGAGCTTGTCAGCGGCGGCATGCGGACGTCGGAGGCCCTGCTGCGCGAGCGGCTCACGCCTCCGGTGCGGGAGGCGCTCACCGCGGCCGGCCTCGTGCCGACGGCCCTGGTGGAGCAGGCGGCCTTCGACAAACTTGTTGATGAGCTCCTCGACGAGGTGGTGGACCGCGGCTTCGAGTCGTTCGGCAACGTCCGCGACGCCCTGTCCCGCAGCCAGGTCAAGCTGCCCGACCTGGCGGGCGTCGATGAACTTGTGGCGGGCGACGCCCTGCTGCGGGCTGACCGCAACCTGGCGGCCTCGCTCGACGGAGCCTATCGTCCGGCGCCGATCTATCTGCTGGCGATGCAGCGGCTCAGCGCGGTGGCGTTCGGCGTACCCCTGGGGCGAGCCGTGACCTTGCACCTGCTCCTGCCCTTTGGCGGGGCCTGGATCCTGTGGCGTGGACTGGAGCACATCGTTGAGCCGATCACCCATTATGCGCTCGGCACGCCGGTGCCCATCTACAATCGCTGGGCGGTGGCGGCAACGGGCGTCGTGATCTGGGTGCTCATGCACCTGCCGGCCGTGCGGGCGGCGGTGCTCGAGGGCCTCTGGGCGGCGGGGGGCTTGGTGCAGTTGCTGGTGGTGACGCTGCCGCGGCACCTGCTGCGACTGCCACTGGTGGAACGGGTGCTCAAGAGCCGCCCGGTGCGGTTCTTCCGGCGGTACGCCTGGAGCCCGCTGGTGTTTACGGCGATCGCGTGGCTCCTGTTTCCGCATGGCGGAAGCTGGCTGTCCCGCCGGAACCCCTGGCTGCCCGTGATCCTGTTCTCGGCCAGCAGCGCCATGCTCAACTCGCCGCCCGGCCGGGCACTGCAGGAGCGAACGCTCGAAGCCCTCGGCCGTGCCGTCCAGCAGATTCACGCCCGGCTGATCGTGGGGCTCGTCTCCTGGGTGATCGACACCTTTCGGCGGGCGATGGACTTCGTGGAGGGAACCCTCTATGCCGTCGACGAACAGCTCCGCTTCCGATCCGACGAGTCGAACCTTGCCCTGGGCGTGAAAGCCGTGCTGACGACGCTCTGGTCGGCGGTCGACTGGGTGGTGCGGTTCTGCGTCACGCTGCTGATCGAGCCACAGCTCAACCCGATCAAGCATTTTCCGGTTGTCACCGTCTCCCACAAACTGCTGGTGCCGTCGATTCCGATGGTCGCGGCCAACCTCGCGGCGGCCACCGGCATGGATCGCGGCCTCGCGCTGACGACCGTGACCTTCGTCTCCACGGCGACGCCGGGCGTGTTCGGCTTCCTCGCCTGGGAGCTGAAGGAGAACTGGCGGCTCTATGCCGCCAACCGGCCGCGGACGCTTCGGCCCGTGCAGGTGGGCCGACACGGCGAGTCGATGCGGCGGCTGCTGCTGCCCGGGTTCCATTCCGGCACGATCCCCAAGCTGTTCGCGAAGCTGCGGCGGCAGGCCCACGGCGATGCGGAGGAACAGTTGGCGGAACTGCGGCACGACATCGCCGCCTTCGTGGACGACGAATGCCTGGGGCTGCTGCAGCGCACGCGGGCACTCGGCGGTCTGGTCCTGCGCGTGGCCGACGTCCGGCTCACGACCAACCAGGTGACGCTTCGATTGGCCGCCGACCAGGTCGGCTCCGAGCCGATCGAGCTGGAGTTCCGCCAGTGGCACGGCACGCTGCAGAGCCGGCTCGCAGGCACGGGCTGGCTCTCCGATCTCACCGCGGACCGGCAGCGGCTCGTGCGGCTGGCGATCGCCGGCCTGGAGTGTCTGTGCGGCGCCGACTTCACGACCGTGGCCGACGCGGGGAGGAGCGAGTCGCTGCCGGTCGAGCCCATCGACTGGGACGACTGGCGGACCGCCTGGGAGCGGGAGCGTGCCGATGGCGTCGGGCCAGGAAGTGGCCCGTGATCAAGTACATCGGTTCCAAGCGGATGCTCGTGCCGGCGATCGTCGAGATCGTCCGGTCGCTGCCCGACGTGACCACGGTGGTCGACCTGTTCTCGGGCACATCGCGGGTGGGGCACGCGCTCAAGGCGGCCGGTTACCGGGTCACGGCCAACGATCACAACGCCTACGCCGCCACGCTGGCCCGGTGCTACGTGGAGTCGGACCGCGACGAGGTGCTCGGTGACGCCGAGCGGCTGCTCGCGGAGCTTGACGCGCTGCCCGGGCGGGAGGGCTGGTTCACGGAGACCTTCTGCCGGCGGAGCCGGTTTTTCCAGCCAAAGAACGGGGCACGGATCGACGCCATCCGCGAGGCCATCGCGCAGCAGCGACTGCCAGCCGGGCTGGAGGCCGTGCTGCTGGTCTCGTTGATGGAGGCGGCCGACCGCGTCGACTCGACGACGGGGGTGCAGATGGCCTACCTCAAGCAGTGGGCGCCGCGGGCGGCCAACGACCTGCGGCTGCGGCTGCCCGACGTGTTGCCGCGGTCGCCGGTCGGCAAGGGGCGGGCGCTGCAGAGCGACGCCCTCGAGGCGGCACGAGCGGTGGAGGCCGACGTCGCCTATCTGGATCCGCCCTACAACCAGCACAAGTATCTCGGCAACTACCACGTTTGGGAGTCGCTGGTCCGCTGGGATAAGCCCGCGGTCTACGGCACGGCCTGCAAGCGGGTCGACTGCCGTTCGCGACGCAGCGACTTCAACTCGCGGCAGCGGTTCGGGGCGGCCTTCACCGACCTGCTTGGGGCGATCCGGGCGCGGTGGATCGTGCTCTCCTTCAGCGACGAGGGGTTTCTGGAACGCTCAGACGCCGAGCGGCTGCTGGCTGACCGTGGTGAGGTGACGGTCATCGAGCGTGACCACCCGCGGTACGTGGGGGCGAAGATCGGCATCTACAACCCGCGTGGCGAGAAGGTGGGTCGCGTCGGCCGGCTTCGCAACCGCGAGTTCCTGTTCGTGGCTGGGCCCGTGCGACTGAGCGTGCCGTCGGTCGCCGCCGGCCGCGACTGAAGGGCCGCCGTGGCTCAGCGGCGGGCGATGGCCAGCGTGTCGACGAACGACCGCAGGCCCGTGGTCGCGCCGGCGGCGGTCACGCAGCACGCGGCGGTCGCCGCCCCGAGCAGGCCTGCAGCCTCGGGGGGCATGCCCCGCACCAGTCCCGCCACGAAGCCGGCCAGGAAGGCATCGCCGGCGCCGGTCGTGTCGACGACCGGCCCGGGCACCGGCAGGCAGGGAATCTCCAGGAACTCACCCGGCGCGGGGCTGACAAGCGTCCCCCGGCCACCGAGTTTCACCCCCACGATCCCGCGGGCACCGCAGGACCGAAAGCGGTCGAGGATGGCCCGAGGCTCCCCGCTTCCTGTCTGGGCCGCCGCCTCGGCGAGGCTCGGCACGTAGAGATCCACCCAGGGCAGGGTGGGCCCGAC
>VGYP01000256.1 GCA_016872955.1 Planctomycetota bacterium | reverse complement strand
CTGTTCGAGCCGGCCCTCGACGAGCGCGGCACGCTGGCCGGTGCCCGCAAGGGATCAGGCAACTTCACCGTCGTCGTCCGCGGCCGCGCCGCCCACGCTGGCCGCCACCTGGCCGACGGCCGCAACGCGGTGATCGCCGCCGCCCGGCTGGCCACCGCCTGTGACGGTCTCAACGCCCGGGGCCACGGCGCCGCGTTCAACGTCGCGGCGCTCCACGGGGGCGAGGCCTACAACGTGGTGCCTGACCTCGCGGTCGTACGGATCAACGTCCGGGCCGTGACCGACGCCGACGCCGCCTGGGCCGCCTCCAGAATGGAGGGCCTTGTGGCCGCGGAGGACCGCCGGGGCGACGTGACGGCGGAACTCCACGGCGGTTTCCACGGCCCGCCGAAGCCGTTCCGAGGCGGGACGTTTGCCTTGTTCGAGCGGATCGTCGCCTGCGGCCACAGGCTCGGCCTGACGCTTGAGGCCAGCCCCACGGGGGGCGCCTGCGACGGCAACAAGCTGGCGGCAGACGGTCTGCCCAACGTCGACACGCTGGGCGTCCGCGGGGGGGGCATCCACGGGCCGGACGAATACCTCGTCATCGAAAGCCTCGGCGAGCGGGCCCGCCTGGCGGCGCTCGTGCTGGAAGACCTCGCCATCGGGGGTCCGCCATGCACCTGATCCGCCCGGTCCGTGAGGCCGATCTCGAAGGCCTGCTCGCCCTCGCCGGTCACGCCTCATTCGGCCTGACCACGCTGCCATGTGATGCCGACTGGCTGGCCGGCCGGATTCGCGACTCCGAGGAGGGCTTCCGGCGCCTCGGCGACGGTCGGCCGCGGGGCGAGGCCTACCTGTTCGTGCTCGAGGACACGACCACCACCAGGCTGGTGGGGACGGCGGGTGTGATCTCCAAGGTCGGTGGCTTCGAGCCCTTCTACGCCTACCACATCAGGACCACGGTGCACGAGTCGACGATGCTCGGGGTCCGCAAGGAGATCCGCACGCTGCACCTCGTCAGGGAGCACGACGGCCCCTGCGAAATCGTCAGCATGTTTCTGCACCCCGACCTGCGCGGTCGTGGGGCGGGCAGGCCGCTGTCGCTGTCGCGATTCCTGTTCATCGCGGAACACCCCGCCAGCTTCGACGCCACCGTGATCGCCGAGATGCGGGGGGTGCTCGACGATGCTGGTCGCAGTGAGTTTTGGGACGCCGTCGGACGGCACTTCTTCGAGATCGACTACCCGAAGGCCGACTACCTGAGCCTGCTCAACAAGCGGTTCATCGCCGACCTGATGCCTCGGCATCCGATCTACATTCCGCTGCTGCCGCCGGCGGCCCAGGCGGTGATCGGCAGGGTGCACCCCGAGACGGAGCCCGCCCTGGCCATCGTGCGGGGTGAGGGTTTCGAGTCGAGCGGCATGGTCGACATCTTTGAGGCGGGCCCGATCGTGCGTTGCCCGCGGGACCGTCTGCGGCTCGTTCGGGAGAGCGCTCGCGGGCCGGTGGCGGCGCTGGTCGACCGGCACGCGGCCGGCGGGGATTTTCTGGCTGGCACCACCGGCATCGGGTTTCGGGCCTGCCAGACGTCGCTCGAATGCCTACCGGACGGCGGCGTGGTGCTGCCGGCGCGGACGGCCGAGGCGCTCGGCGTCGGCGTCGGCGACGTGGTCCGCTACGGCAGGCTGCGGGGGGCGGTGCATGACTGATGCCTCTGCGGACGACGCGCTGTTCATCGCGGGTCACTGGCTGACCGGTCACGGTCCGCGGTTCACCTCGACCAGCCCGGCCACGAGCCGGGCCGTCTGGAGTGGCCACGCCGCATCGGCCGCTGACGTTGCGGCCGCCGTGGCAGCCGCCCGCGGCGTGCAGGTCGAGTGGGCGGAGCGGCCGGTCGCCGAGCGGATCGCCGTCTTGGAGGCCTGTGGCCGCCAGCTCACGGCCCACGGAGACGATCTCGCCCACGCCATCGGCCTGGAGACCGGCAAGCCGAGGTGGGAGGTCGCCGAGGAACGGGCGGCGATGGTGGCCAAGGTGGCGGCCACGATCGAGGCCTGGCGGGAGCGGCAGCAGGATCACGTCCAGCCGACGCCGGGGACGGCGGCCAGTGACGTCGCGGCCGTGCGTTACCGACCCCACGGCGTGCTCGCGGTCCTCGGACCGTTCAACTTTCCCGGGCACATTCCGCAGGGCCACATCGTGCCGGCGCTCCTGGCCGGCAACGCCGTGGTCTTCAAGCCCAGCGAGTTCGCCCCGCTGTCGGGCCGGCGGCTCGTCGAGATCTGGCAGCAGGCCGGCCTGCCGCCGGGCGTGCTGAGCCTCGTGCCCGGGGGCCGCGAGACCGGCGCTAGCCTTGCCGCGCATCCTGGTATCGACGGCATCCTGTTCACGGGAAGCTATCGCGCCGGCGTGGCCCTGCGGCAGCTGCTCGTGGCGGAGCCGGGCCGAATGCTGGCCCTCGAACTCGGCGGCAACAACCCGCTGGTCGTACACGCCGCGGCCGACGTCGAGGCCGCCGTCACGATCACGATCCTCTCCGCCTTCCTGTCGGCGGGCCAACGCTGCAGCTGCGCCCGTCGGCTGATCGTGCCGGAGTCGGATGGTGGCCGCCGTTTCATCGCCCGGCTCGTCGACCGCATGGCGGGGATCCGCATCGGCCTGCCCGACGACGCCCCGGAGCCCTTCATGGGCCCGGTGATCCACGAGTCGGCCGCTCGGGTGCTGCTCGCTGCGCAGGCTGATCTTGTCGCCCGTGGCGGCGTCGTGCTGCACCGGCTGGAACCCCGCCGCGGGCTGGCCACGCTGCTGTCGCCCGGTCTCATCGACGTCACCGACGTGACTGATCGGGCCGACGTCGAATGGTTCGGACCGCTCCTCCAGCTGGTCCGCGTCGCTGACTTCGAGGCTGCGATCGATGAGGCCAACCGCACCGCCTACGGCCTGACGGCGGCACTCGTCTGCGATCAGCGACCGCTCTACGAGGCGTTCTGCCGTCGCGTCAGGGCCGGTGTCGTCAACTGGAACCGCCAGACCACGGGAGCCTCGGCACGGCTGCCCTTCGGCGGCGTCGGTCACAGCGGCAACCATCGTCCCGGTGGTTCTTTCATGATCGACGCCTGCGCCTTTCCCGTCGCCTCCCTCGAACGCGAGCGGGTCGTGTCCCCCGCGGCGCCCCCGGGATTGCCGTGATGCCCACTGGCTCGCCCGGCCGCGTTCGCGAACTCAATCTCGACGGCCTCGTCGGCCCGACGCATCACTACGGTGGGCTGGGCCTCGGCAACGTGGCCTCGCAGCGGCACCGGCACGAGATCTCGAATCCCCGTGCCGCGGCCCTCGAGGGGATCGCGAAGATGCGGCTGATGGTGGACCTCGGCCTGCCCCAGGCGATTCTGCCGCCGCAGGAGCGGCCGCTGATGTCAGCGCTGCGGAGGCTGGGCTTCGCGGGTTCGGATACCGACGTGCTCACCGTTGCCGGCCGTCGTGCCCCCGACCTGCTCTCGGCCGTGTCGAGCACGTCTTCGATGTGGGCGGCCAACGCGGCGAGCGTCTCACCGGCGGCCGACACGGCCGACGGCCGCGTGCACCTCACGCCGACGAATCTCGTCAGCCAGTTCCATCGCTCCCTGGAGACGCCCGCCACGGCGGACGTGCTGGCCCGGATCTTTCCGGCCGGCCGCCAGTTCGCGCATCACCCCGCCCTGCCGGCCACCGACCACTTCGGCGACGAGGGGGCGGCCAACCAGATGCGGCTCGCCCCCTGCCACGGCTCAGCAGGTGTCGAGGTCTTCGTGTTCGGTCGCGATGGGGACGCGGGCGGCGGGGCGGCCCGCCAGTCGCGTGCCGCCGCGGAAGCCGTGTCACGGCTCCACAGCCTGTCGTCCGACCGCACGGTCTTCCTGCGGCAGAGCGACGCGGCACTCGCGGCTGGCGTGTTCCACAACGATGTGATCGCCGTCGCCAACGAGCGGCTCCTGCTCGTCCACGAGCAGGCCTACCGCGAGGGCGAGGCGGCCCTGGACAGGATTCGCACGGCCTACGCGGCCGCGAGCCATGAGCTCCCCACGGTCATCGAGGTGCCGGCGGCGGTGATCTCGCTGGCCGACGCCGTCACCACGTATCTGTTCAACAGCCAACTCGTCAGCCTGCCAGCCGGCGGCATGGCCCTGATCTGCCCAACCGAGTGCCGCGAGCACCCCGCCGTGAGTCGCTGGCTCGACGAGGTGTTGGCGGGCGACAACCCGGTGGTCGCGGTGCATCCCGTGGCGGTGCGGCAGAGCATGGCCAACGGCGGCGGGCCTGCCTGCCTGCGGCTGCGGGTCGCGGTCGACGACGCAGCATTCGCGACGATGCATCCCGGCGTGGTGGCCACGCCCCCGCTGCTCGAGGCGCTC
>VGYP01000255.1 GCA_016872955.1 Planctomycetota bacterium | reverse complement strand
AGGCGTATCAGCAAGGGGTGGTGCGCTAGTCACCAACCCTTGTTCTCCCGATTTCCTAAGACGCCTGATCCTGCCACTTGCCCCGATATCTCCATTTTGAACTTTCGAGCACAGTGGGGACGGACCGACGTCTTGATCCCGGTCGGATCTCTCTGTGTGCAAAGCGTGACATCGCGCGCTATCTTCAGTTTCTTGAATAGGGGGCTGTAGCTCAGTTGGCAGAGCGCTTCGTTCGCAATGAAGAGGTCAGGGGTTCAATTCCCCTCAGCTCCACTTTTGTCCTCTCTCAGGGCATAGGAAACTCGTGAACCCGTGAGGCGTGCATTTTGTGGCGTCGGCCCCACACTTCTTTCGAGTTTTGTCATGGAGTCAACCTCAACCTGATTTTCAAGGTTGTTTGGTCAGCCGACGCGGATTCGCAGTGTGGCCGAACTTCGTTTGGAGCCCGTTTGGACCCTGATAGAGACGACACAGGTGCCGCTGGCGCGACCCATGATTGAAGTTCCCGATACGGCGCAGATTCGGCGGGAAGATTTCGCAACGGTGAGGGTGACCCGAGACGTCTTTGTGGTTGTGAGGGCGGCCCACTTCAGCAACGACGCACGTGAGGCCCCGCGGTTCAACGCGATGGTCGGCTGTGCAGCTTCCGTGGTTGCCGGCTGGGTCATCGTGGCGCGGATGGTGGGCGTTGAGTGCGTGAATCCCGATGCCGTGAGGCGGATCCAACCGTCGCTCTCGCTGACGTTGGTGACGACGGAGTTTGTTTCGGCTCCGGTGTCGATGACCTCGATGGTGGACTTGATGGGCGCTGAGGTGAACTTGTAGATACAACGTGCAACGTCGGATCGAACGATGAGTGAGTAGGAACCCTTGAAGAGTTCACCCGACGACATGTAGTGGGGCGCGGACACGGTGTAGTTCAGCGACTGTGTTGCCGAGTCGTACACGGGTGCCGCCGCCTTGTAGACGGTCGCATTCGTGGTGACGATGCCGGTGACCTTGTTCTTGTCGGTGACGCACCCCGATGCAGCACCGAGTTCGTTCGAACCGAGTGTGCGAACCGTCCACGTGGAGAGGTCCGCAATGGCCGTGTCGTTGATGACGGGGATCCAGGCTTCCAGTTCCGCGATGCTGTTCACGCCGGAAGAGGTGGGTCGCGATTCTTTGTTGCGCTTTAGGGGGTCGGTTTCGAAAGCGAAGTTGCCGTAACCGGCAGGGTCGGCATCCTTCCATGCACCCTTTGCGCGGTAGGCATCTTGCAGCGTGGCGGGAAGGTCGCTGAAATTCTTCTCGAGGTCGACCGCAGGAACGGAGACGGACTTTGCCGCAATCGAGACGGTGACTGCGCTGGTCGATCCGGCGACGCTTTCGATTGTGATGTTCGGGTCGGCCAAACGACCGTGTAGCCAACCCGAGACGGCTTGGGAGAGACGTACGGTGAGGTAGTAGTTCACGTCTTTCGAGAAGGCTTTTCGCTCGGCACATTCGGATTTGCCAGTCGATGCGTCGTAGTTGCCGCTCATGACGCAATTGAGGCCCAAGGAAACACCGAATCCATCGACGTAGCCGACGTAAGAGGAATCGTCCCTTTCAGGTACGTATGAAGGTGAGCAACCTGCAGGGACGTTACAACTGAACGTCTTGATGCCGATGGGTGAGGCCATGGCGAAGAAGTTGCCGAATGCGACGCGTTCCCCGGGTTTAGCCGAGCCCGACACGGTGACGCCGACATAGTGCGTTCGTATGGGCGCGCCACTTCCTTCTGCAACCGTCCACAGTCCGCCGGCTCCGCCCGCCGGGAGACCGATATTCGGTTCGGCTTCGAACCCGTTCGGTGCCGTCTTGGGAAAAGCGCCGTCATAGGTTGCGGGTGATTTCGTACCGTCCGTGCTGACGGTGCCGAATGCGACGATGCAATCAAGTTGGGTGGGGTTCGAACACGGTTGGAGAACCGAACTGAATTCTATTGTCGTGGCGGTGCTGCAAGGTACAGCAGTTGTGGTCGTGCAGATCTTCCACCGTGGCGTGCGGGCGAGGAGCGTGGAGATTCGTTCGTTGTATTCGGCGACGTCGCGAAAGCGCACGGCCTGGTGGCCACCGCTGACGAGCGTGCGTGAGGGAACCCAACCTTCGTCGATGATGGTGCCGGTTGCAGCCATGCCGGCCGACGTGAACCCAGGTATCGCCAAAGTGGCGGCGATTGAAATCATCACGACGGAACGAAACCCACGACTCACAGGTCCCCCCTTTTCGAATTGAAAAATAGCACCTGTCCGTATTTCGTAATACTATAGCGAAACGAACTCTAATTTGTCCGTGGGATGATTCGTTGATGAAGCGGGGGAGTCGATGAAGAAGTTGCTGGCGGTTGTGGTGTCCGTTGCCCTGATGGGTGTTGCTGGCGTGAACGTGGCTGAGGTTGCGGCTGCGACGCCGACTTTGCCGCGGGGAGACTTTCCGCAGTGTTCCGACACGGTGAAGACGTACTGCATCTCTTCGGTGACGCTGGTCGAACGGGGAGTCGACACCGTGGCGAAGTGGGTTGCCAAGGGTGTTCCCGTGGTGGGCAGCGACAAGGTCGCAAACACGAAGACCTACACCACGTTCGGAACCACCGCCACCACGTACGCGGGGCGCTGGAGCTATGACGGCTTCCCCGCTGCGACGCGAGCGTATGACGGTGTGTACGTGAAGGCGGCGCCGGCGAATGAGTTCACCGATTCGCTGATGCTTTCCGTTGAGCCGGCCGGGCCGAACGACAAGGGTGATGTCGGGCGAGTGAAGGACTCGACGACAAATCGGGTTGTTTCGTTGGATGCCGATTCGGGCGTGCGGGTCGTCGTGCGCTTGGGCGAGTTGACGCCCGCGGTGACGATGGCGATGGCCGACAACGCGGTGGTGGACATCGCGTTGGACGGCACGACACCGGTGGTGACGTTCGAGGGAACGCCGATCGGAATCGCGCAGGCCGCTTCGACCAAGGACTGTGACTCGGAAACTTCGGTCGCGGTGGCGAAGCCGAACCAGGCGTACTTCTTCATGGCGTTTGCCAATGGTCGTGATCCATACGGTGTTCCCGGGTTGTCGGGTCGGATGCTGATCAACAGCAACGGCCCCTGCAAGCTCAGCACTCCGGTGTGGAACGCATCGACGAAGGAAATGGAGTTCACCGCTTCTGCACCGCACTTCGCACCCGACGGCGCCACGGTGAACAGCGGCCTGTATCGCGCCGTGATCCCGGCTGAGGATGCCCTCTTGTTGTGGGGTATTTCGAACGACACGGATCTGGCTGACGCCGAGCTTCCTGAGGACGAGTTCGACAATGAGATGCTCGACGAAGAGGCGGCCGAGAACGAAGCCGACGTCGAGGCTGCCGCCGTTGGCGGGCGTGTGTCGAAGTTCGGCTACTTCGCCGCAAGCAAGACGATGACCATCGAAGTGGTTGAGTCCGACGGTGGTGAATCGAAGGCGGCGCAGACGAACGTGGCCTTCGATGGTGACAACTTCATCGTGACCGCGACCGGCTTTTCGTACTCCACCACCAAGTTGCGCATGAAACAAGGCTTGGCCCGCAACGCTCCGGCGCCCGTCAAGAAGGCAACGGTGAGGCCCGGAAAGGGAACGATCACGGCCACGTTCTCGGCGGGCAAGTCGACCCGTTACGTGGTGCTGGCGCGTTCGAAGACGGTTACAAAGCCTCTCGTGTGCAAGACGAAGAAGACGACGGTGACGTGTGTTGTGAAACGTCTGAAGAAGGGCACGTGGAGCGTGGCGATCTACCCGACGAACCGCGGCCTGGTTGGCAAGAAGCTGACGAAGAGCGTTCGCGTGCCCTGAAGCCTGACGGGGGTCAGGACTGCAGGTGTGTGGCGAGAGACTGACCCTCGCGGGCGCGCAGGGCGGCATTCACGCGCTGGCGTTCCAACACCTGTTCCAGGGTCTTCACCGACTGGGGAATGGGATGCTCGGCGAAGAAGGCCTGTACGTCGGCGAGTTGCTCGGGGGTGTTGAGCAACTTGGTGGTGTCGATCATGCGGACGATAGTGTTGACGGGGAAGCGCTCGTTGGCCTCGGTCCAGCGTTGGCGCACGACGCGCCAGGCGAGGGGGCCGAATTCGCGGTTGGCGATGAGGCGGTTGAGAAGGAACGGTGCGTTCTGTGTTTTCACCTCGCCCGAGAAGGCGAACGCGCAGGCGCGTTCGATGAGGTCGGCCGACTGGAAGTCGGCAAGGGCGTAGAGCGCACGCATCTGGTCTTGGGGTGACTCGGCGGTTTTGAACTCGTCGATGAAGCGGTTGAACTCGGTTTCGCCACCGGTCGATGCGACGACGGTTGTTGCGGCGGCCACGACTTCGGGGTGCACGTCTTGTCCGGCCTCGGCGGCGGCT
>VGYP01000254.1 GCA_016872955.1 Planctomycetota bacterium | reverse complement strand
AATGCCCGAGCGATCCCGATGGGCGAGGCCCCATTCGACTACGTGTTTCACGGAACGAAACACGTTGTCCCAGGTCGTGCTGAAGGCATCGGCCGTCTCCTGCCACGAGAGCCGCTTGGCCCAGCGGGCCAGGAACCAGCGGTAGCGGGTCGTGAGATGCTCCTTGCCCTCGCCCCACGGTACCTGCTCGACGGTCACGCCGCACGACGGGCAGTCGACCCGTCGCATCACGGAGACGAAGAACACCGCGATGTTCCAGAGCGACACGAACTGGAACCGTCGTGGCGCAAGCCGGTCCTATCCCGGCCGCTTCTCGCCGCAGCCCGAGCAGATCGCCCGGCTATTGGCCCGGGGCTGGATCTCGACCTCGAGTTCCGGCTCGACCGAGCCGTCCACGAAGCGGACCTGCTTGGAGACGAAACACTTGTGCCGCTCGACGCGATTGAGAATACGCTTGAGATGCATCCTGCGATGGCTCCAGCAAAGGGGCTGTCCAAGCAACCGCATCTTTACCGCACGACGCCGTAGGATGCTTCGTTCTCTCCAGGGCCCGCCCGTCAGGGTGGTGCTTCCAGGCGGCGGGACGCTGCCGCAGGCCGGCTCCCGCCGCGAAGCGGCGAGCCGCATCAGTTCGCCGAGGCAGCGGTACCTTGCCCGAGATCACCACCGCCTCCACGCACCGAGGGCTCGCCACGCTTCGCAATATCCTGGCGGCTGCCGGCACCTCGTGGAGATCATGCTGAGGCGCGTTCAGAACCTGTTCTTACCCACAGATTCTGCTCAAGACCCACATGGATATGTAGAACGGCTCCTTCGATCACTGGGAGCTCGGTCCCACCGGCGGCGACCTGATCAGCGTCGGCAACAATCTCAACCTGGCCGACACCTGGAACCTCGTCGTCGGCGACGCGGGAGGCTCATCGTCGATCGCCGATCAGTGGACACTGTTCACCTACGGTGGCAACCCGTCAGCGATGCTTGGCGGCACGCAGCTGACGGGTGTGAATATCAGCCAGGCCGATGGGCTCACTGGCTGGGACACCGCGGCCGTGCAGGCGCACGTCGACAGCACGTCCAAGGAGGTGTACGTCACCGGCCTGGCGGTCACGGCCGTTCCCGAGCCAGTGACCCTGGGCGTCATGGCCGTGGGCGGGATGGCCCTGCTGCTCCTCCGCCGTCGACGCGGCCGCGTCGGCTGACGGCCGGTCCGGTGATCATCGGCCGGCCGGGGTGGTACGCTCTGGCGGCATGCAGCCGCTCCTGGTCATCGACGTGGTCGGGCTCACGCCCCGGCTTCTTCCCCATACGCCCCGCCTGGCTGCCCTCGGGACGGGCGGCTTCAAGGCGGCGCTCGGCACCGTGCTGCCGGCCGTCACGTGTCCCGCCCAGGCGACGATACTCACCGGCCGGCCACCCCGGGACCACGGAATCGTGGCCAACGGTTGGTACGTCCGCGACCTCGCCGAGGTGATGTTCTGGAAGCAGAGCAACCGCCTCGTGGGCTGCGAGCAGGACAAACTCTGGCACGTCGGTCGGCGTCGGTTCGGCGACGGTTTCTCCGTCGCCACGATGTTCTGGTGGTTCAACATGCACGCGGCGGTCGACGCCGCCGTGACGCCGCGGCCGGTCTACCCCGCCGACGGGCGCAAGATCCCGAGCATCTACACGCAGCCCGACGCCCTGAAGGGTGACCTGCAGGACGCCCTGGGCCGCTTTCCGCTGTTCGACTTCTGGGGACCGCGGGCCGGCATCCGGTCGTCGGAGTGGATCGCCGCGGCCACGAGGCGGGTGATGGAGCGGAAGCGGCCGACCGTGACGCTCTGCTATCTGCCGCATCTCGACTACGACCTGCAGCGGTTTGGGCCCGACTCGCCCGAGGCGGTAGCGGCCTGCCGGGCGGTCGACCGTGTGGCCGGGGAACTCGCCGAGTGGGCCGCCGACGCGGGCCACACGGTGGTCGTGCTCTCCGAGTACGGGATCACCGCCGTCCGCGACGGCGTGCACGTCAACCGGGCCTTGCGGCGGGCCGGGCTCCTGGCCGTGCAGGAGGTCGATCTCGGCTGGGAACTGCTCGATGCCGGCCAGAGCGACGCGTTCGCCGTGGCCGATCACCAGGTGGCTCACGTCTACGTCCGTGATCCGTCGCGGGTCGGGGAGGTGCGGGCCGTGCTCGAGGCGACCGAGGGTGTCGCCGAGGTGCTCGACCGCGCGACCCTGGCCGACGTTGGGCTCGATCACGAGCGTGCGGGGGAACTCGTGGCCGTCGCCGCGGCCGATCGGTGGTTCACATATTACCACTGGCTCGACGACGATCGCACACCCGACTTCGCCCGCACTGTCGACATCCACCGCAAGCCCGGCTACGACCCGGTGGAACTCTTCCTCGACCCCACGATTCCGCTGCCGCAGCTCGCGATCGCCTGGAAGCTGGCGAAGAAGGCGGCCGGCTTCCGTACGCTCATGGACGTGATCGGCACCGACGCGAGCCTGGTCCGCGGCTCGCACGGTCGGCTGCCGGCGACGCCCGAGGATGGGCCGGTGTTCCTGTGCACCGACCGCTCGACCACCCGCGGAGCGCTGGCCATGCACGAGGTCCGCGACGCCCTCCTCGACCTGGTGGCCACCGGCTAGCCCTTCAACAAGCGAAGGTCGACCCGTCTGAGGGGCCAAGGTCGGGCCGCGGGGCCGTGCGTACCGCGATCGCCAGGCCGCCGTGGTGCGGTTTTCTGCAGCGGTTTGGCTGGGCTTCATCTCGGACTCGTCTGCACGTCGTGCGGCCAGGGGCGAATCGGGACCGGAGCATCCGGACGCCGGCTGCAGTGGATTGCGTCAGCAGTGAAGCGGCACGCGGAGTTGATCGAGCAGGCGGAAGAGCACGCCCAGTTACTCACGAGCGTGTCCAGCGGAGCCGAGAGGGTGTGCATGTCACTCGTGAGATGGGCGAAGAGATTCTCCTGATGGCAGCGGTGATTCGCCTCCAGCACGATCTCCACGGCCGACTTCCGAAAGTCGTTGGTGGTGAAGAAGAAGCAGTGACTGTCGTTGAATAGCTTTCGCTGCCTTCGTGCACCGCGAGATCCTTCCAGAGCACGACGATGCGATACTCTCGCCCACACTTGAGCGGTCGGTGACGGAACGCCGCCACGTATTCCTCGACGAGGCGGATGTCCTTGAAGCAGCGGTCTTCGACGACCTGCTGCTTGACGTTCGTCGGTCGCCGCCTGGGCTCCGTCTTGACGCGGTGCTTCGCCGGGCGAACCAGCTCCCGCCAGGCATTTCGGGGGAGATTCTCCACGTGCTCGTCGAGATTCTGTGCGGCCCGGAGGCCGAAGATGCACTTCACTCCGGCGGCATGCCACCCGTCGAGATGGCCGGTCTGCGAGAAGTCTTGGTCACCGCGCAGCCGGACACGCTTGAAGCCCGCCCGCAGACAGAGGGCGATTGCCTTGTCGAAGGTCGCCGCTGCCTGCTCATGGCTCGGGCGACTGCCCGGGCGGTTGACCACGTACAACGGCTCCCCGGTGTTGGCCAGGGAGAAGACCAGCGGATGGCGGCCCCATTGGCTCTTGTAGTCGATGTTCATCCCCTCCTTGCACTGCCCGGTCGTCTCGACCATCGTGCCGTCGGCATCGAGAATCGCTTCCCGAAAGAAGGCTTCCGGCCAGGGCTCACCGGCCGTGTAGACCGGCCGGTGCCAGCGTCACGGGTCAGGACGGCTGCTGTCACCGACCGTGAGTCGCCGGTCACGGAGCCGGGACGATGGCGGCCGGGGCAGCAGGCTCCGGCAGAAGTTCGAGGTCCTCGACGGGCGGCAGTTCCACGCCCGGTTTTGCCTGCAGGGCCTCGAGCGCCCGTGGCGTAATGCGGGCGAGCACGGGCAGCGCCAGCCCTCCTCGCGTGGCCGCCAGAGCCCGGGCGATGGCCTCCGCCTCCGGGCCATCGAGTGACGCCACGTTCGCGAGCACGATGTCGTCGCAGCCGGCCACGAGCAGTTCGGCGACGGAGGAGGCGGTGATCCGTTCGAGGCCCTGCAGCGCGTCGAGCACCACGAGCGCTTCACGGCGGACGAGAGCCGCGGCTCCTGCGGGAGTGACGGTCGTGAGGTTCGGCAACACCAGTGCGCCGGGTGCCGAGGCGAGGGCTTCGGCGGCGGCGGTCGAGAGCCCCTCGATACCGCCCAGGAAGAGGTCACCCTCGTGTGCTGCGAGTGCTGCGGCCGCGTCGGCGGACAGCGCGTCGACCGAATCGAGCGACAGGCTGCCACGATGGGCGGCCAGCGTGCCGGCAAGCTCCAGAGGGAGCGTCGTCAGAGCCGGCAGTGCGAGGTCCCCCCGGAAAGCCGCGAGCGCCCGGGCGGCTGGGGGCGACAACTCGGTGATACCGCCGAT
>VGYP01000253.1 GCA_016872955.1 Planctomycetota bacterium | reverse complement strand
CAGCAACAGTACGACCGGCCTGAACATCGGACAGACGTCGGCGAACAACACAGTCAATGTCGCGAGCGGCGGCAAGTTCTTCGGATCACTTCCGACCTCGCAGTTTCGTGCCCTGACGGTCGGGGGATCGACCTTCGGCGGCAACACCGTAAGCTTTTCGACGCCCGGGACGTCGGCATCGCCGACATTCTTGATCTCGGGGAATTCTTCACAGCTCAACATGGGCGTGTCGTCGTCGAGCAATACGCTCAACGTCAGCAATGGAGCCTACGTCTACACCCAGGGCGGCACGGGCGGCACGGGTACCTGGACGATCGGCACGAACTCCGGTGCCAACAGCAACTCGATCTCGGTCAGCGGCACCGGTTCGGTGCTCCGCAACGCCCTCGGGGCGTTCCTGCACGTCGGCAATGCCGGAAGTTCGAATTCGCTCTCGGTTTCGAGCGGCGGCACATGGCATGGTTCCCGCGCGCCCCAGATGGGAGCCGGCGGCGGCGACAACAATTCGGTGACGTTCACCGGGTCGAACTCGCTCTGCTATGTGAATGGCGGCTCCAACGGCTGGTTTCAAATCGGCAGTGACGCGGCGAGCGTCGGCGCGACGGGGAATAACTTCGATGTGCTGTCTGGGGCAAAGTTCAACCTGACGGGCACCGGCACAACACGGCAGTTCTCGATCGGGAAGACCGCCGGCAGCGACAACAACCGGCTTCGTATCAGCGGGTCGGGTTCGACCGCGAACGTGAACTTCGCCCTGCCGATCGGCGTGGGCGTCGCCGCGGTGGGCACGTCGGCGACGTTGGGGGGGAGTTCCAACGTGCTCGACGTGCTCGACGGAGCCGCGCTCACGACCGTGACGCCGATCTACGTCGGCTCCGGCACTTCGGTCGGGGCGGCCTCCGCCAGCACGAACAACGTCATCAACCTCGGTGCCGGCACGGCCAACACCGCCTCGATCACGGTCAATGCCAGCGCCACGCAGTTCAATACCCAGGCCGGCTATGACGGAGCGTGGACGGTTCCCGGCACGACGACGCCGATCGCCGCTCAGTCGAGCAGTTACACGGTGCCAGGGGTGGGGTCGCTGACAACCCAGGGCATCTTTCTGGTCGACTCCACGAGCGCCCTCAATATCAACAACGGCCGCCTGATCGCCGGTGACTCGTTCGGCTCGTCGACGCAGTTCGTCAGCGGCCCTGGCAGCGTCACCCTGGCTGGCCCTGCGTACTTCCGCGTGCCGGCATCCAGCCTGAATGCCACGATTTCGAGCGCGATCTCGGGCTCGGGCAGTTTGACGAAGGAGACAGCCGGCACGCTGATCCTGTCCGGGGTCAACACCTACACCGGTGACACCACCGCGCTGGGAGGAGAGCTTCGCTTGAGTAGCGCGTTCCTTGCCGATTCGTCGAGCGTGTTCCTCTCCACCGGGAGCTTCCTGAATCTCGCGTTCTCCAGCAGCGACACGGTCGACAAGCTGTTTTTCGACGGCGTCCAGCAGGCAGCAGGCACGTACAACGCCACGAGCAATCCCGACTTTTTCCTCGGCAACGGCTCGCTGGTCGTCACCGCCGGGGTTCCCGAGCCTGCGACCATCGCTCTGGCGGCCGTCGCCGGCCTGGCGGTGGTAGCCCTGGGCCGGCGACGCCAAGTCGCCTGACCACGGGAGGTTCACAAGCATCCCACACAACATGAGCCGCCGGCGCCGAAGTCTCGGCGCCGGCGTCGGCTTGTCCGCGCGGCACCGCCCGGCCGAGTGAACATTGTTTCTGAGAGGGAACGACGGGCGTCGAGTGGACTGATGATTGGCTCGCGAACTCCGCTGCGCAGCTGGCGATGCAGGAGAAAGTCTGCTTGCACGCGGCCAAAGGCGGTCCCGCCACGCGTGCTCGTGGCGTTGCTCTTGGTGGTGATGGCCCAGACCCGGGCCGCGCCGCCGACGGCAGCCGACTACGCGCGTCGAAGCGTTGCGGGCGGGCCGATCGCGTCGCTCCTGCAGGATAGCGACACCTCCAATCTGATGATCACCGACGCCTTCTCGGTAGACGCGGGCGGCACGACGCTCGCCTCGACCGGCCTGCAGTCGCTGACGCTCTTCCGCGACAACGCCGACCTCTCGATCACCGGCACGGGCGACCTGATCTTCGACAACGACAGCCCGGCCGCCCTGCCCCTGGGCATTGACCTCAACGGCAACAAGGGCCAGATCACGCTCGCCCATGTCGGTGCGATCACGAACTCGGGAGCGGGCAAGGGGGGCGTCCGAGTCGATGCCAACGTGTCGTCGAGCGTCACCGCGATCAACCAGGACAGCCCGACTTCCACGCTCTACCTGGTCAGCTACATCTCCGTGCCGGGGGCAGGCAACGCGGTTCAGGCGACGCCCACGTTCGCCGGCCCGGTGAATCTCAACGCGGGCATCCTGTTCCTGGGAGCCAACTATTCGGTGGTCGATTCGACGCTCGTGGCCGGCCCCACCCGGGCGCTCGAGAACTCCGGGTCGATCACCTTCGGCGGCGGCACGCTCATGTATGCCACACCGAGTTCCACCGACCTGTCGACGAAGTTTTCGACCGCCGGCACGGCGGCCTATGCGCTCGACATCGCCGGTGGGCAGTCGGTGACGCTGGCCGCCCCCCTGGCGGGCAACGCGTCGAAGGGTCTGCGGAAGCTCGGGCCAGGCACCCTCACGCTCACCGGTGCGAGCGGTTACACCGGTATCACCACGATCGGCGGCGGCACGGGCACGCTCGAAAAGATCGACGGCGGCACGCTCAAAGTCGGCAACGGCACCACCGGCAGCCTGAATGGCACGAGCGGCACCGAACTCGTGTTCGCGGGCAGCGGCACGTTCCGGGCGGCCCAGGGGCCGGGCACGTCGCAGGGCATGCTGGGGCTGTTGCTCGTGCGGGGTGACGCCGTCGTGGAGGCCGTCCGGCCCGCCAGCGGTACCACGGTGCTGTCGTTCGCGTCGCTCGGCCCGCGGCCGGAGGGTGCGACCGTCACCTTCGCCACGTCCGGCGGCACCAACGGCACCGACGTGAAGGTGGTCGTCGGCGGCCTGGCCGGCGGGTTCATGGGCCACGGCACGTTCTTTGGCGGCTCTGCCTACGCGGCCTACGACGCCGCCGGGTTCGTCCGGCCGCTTGCCTATGGCAGTGACGCGAACGCCCCCGCGGCGATCCCCGCCGGCACCACGCTGGGTGCCGTCTCGGCGGCTCAAAACGTCGATCTGACGGCCTCCATCACCGCGCAGCGGACCGCGACCGTCAACACGCTCCGCATCAACGCGGCGGCCAACCTTACGCTCGCCTCCGGCACGCTCTCACTGAATGGCCTGCTGAAGGCGGGCGGCAGCGCCACGACGATCCGCGGCGGCAGCCTCCGGCCAAACGCCGCCGACGGCGAGATGGTGTTTCGCACGGACGCGGCGACCGACGTGCTCACGGTCCTCTCGCCCCTCGTGGCCAATGGCACCAATGCCCTCACGAAAACGGGCCCTGGCACGCTCCGCCTCGCCGGCGGCAGCCAACTCGCAGGCGACCTGGCCGTCAACCAGGGCACCCTCGTGCTCGACATGCCCGAGGCCCGAGCCATGCCCGCCGTGTCCGGTTCCGGCACCCTCGCCGTCACCGGGCCAGGCCCGCTCACGCTCTCACGGCCGGCAGGCCTCACCGGCGGGATCGTCGTGAGCGCGGGCACCCTCGTGCTCGACTACGCGCATGCTTCGGTGCCCGCCTCCGATATGGTCAATCCCGCCGCCCGGATCACCTTCGGCCCCGACGGCGTGCTGCCGGTGCTCTCCGGCGGCGGCACGCTCGTGATCAAGGCCAAGCCCACGGGCGTGACCACGCAGAACCTGAGCATTCCGCTGCCTCCGCTCTCCTCGCCTGGTGTGGTGACGAACACCGGCAGCCACAAGATCCTCGTCGACACCGCCGGCGGCATGGTGACGCAGGTGGTGATGGGCAAACTCGCCAACGTGATCGGCAACGCCGACTCGGGCAACGCGCAGCGCCTGACCAGCAACGGCAGCACGCTCATGCTTGGCAAGACCGCCGGCTCCGGCAGCGGTGACGTCTCCTTCCTTTTCGCCACCGACGGCCGTAACGGCCTCGGCTACGGCGGCGCCCTCGGCGGCGGTCGCGTCGTCTCCACGCCAGACGGCGGCACCGACCTCGATTTCATGGCCGGTTACGACAACGGCAGTTCCCCCTACTCGTTGATCCCGGTCGGCGTCACCGGTGGGCAATACGCCTACACGCTGCTCACCGATTCGAGTACCGATTCGGGCCTCTGGTACCGCTTCCAGGGAGCCCAGGCCAGCGTCACACTCGGGAGCGGCGGCAGCAACGGCCTCAAGATCGACAACCCGGCGACGGGCCGTTCGATCACGAT
>VGYP01000252.1 GCA_016872955.1 Planctomycetota bacterium | reverse complement strand
AGTCTCCGGAGGCCGCGACCAGCTGAGCACGTCCGGTCAGAGTTCATGCCGCCGGGCGCGGCCCGGCGAACTATGGCGCTCTGGTATCGCTTTCGCCTCCAGTCCCGCGGCTTCCAGCAGCGATCGGCCGAACATGCCCTTGTCCTCCACCTTCTGCGGGGTCGCGGTGGCACCGCCGAGCCTGGTCGGGTCGAAGACGATCTCGTACTCGTGTTTCGCGATCGAGATTTTGTCACCCGGCTTGAGCCGCTGCTCGGTCACGCGGGTGCCGTTGACTTTCGTGCCGTTGCTGCTGCGGAGGTCGCGGATGATCCAGTGGCTGCCTTCGAGCACCAGCTCGCAGTGGTGCCCCGAGACATTCGGAAAACGCAGCACGATGTCCGCGCTCTCCCGGCGGCCGATTATCAGGGTCGCTTTCAGCAGGGGAATCGGGTCGCCGCCGCCCAAGGGAAGGAGTTCGCCGTACATCGTATCGCTACCGTGCTCCTACGCTGACCGTCGGGAACGGGCCGGCCGGGGGCGACCCAGGAACGCATGCCCGCGGCCCCCCGCCATCCCACCTGTCCCTCACGCGATTTTCATATCGTTGAGGTTATGCGGGGTCAGCTCGCGCGGTCAAGGAAAAACGTTCGCCTCCTTGAGGCGAGCGATGAAGCATAACACGTGACGCGACGCGGGAGCGGTGGCGCGGTAGACTCCTGGGGCAGTGACTGGAGCGGACCGGGCGGCCGTCGGCCGCGTGATGCGGCGGGAGGAAAGTCCGGGCTCCGCAGGGCAGGGTGGTGGGTAACGCCCACCGGCCGCGAGGCCAGGGAGAGTGCAACAGAAAGCAGACCGCCTGCGGGGGCAACCCCGTCGGCAAGGGTGAAACGGTGAGGTAAGAGCTCACCAGCAGGCCGGGTGACCGGTCTGGCTCGGCAAACCCCACCCGGAGCAAGGCCAAGCAGGAGGGAGCGCGTCCGGAAACGGACGGCACGGGGCGGCCCGCTCCGTACCACCCTCCGGGTAGGCTGCTGGAGACCACGGGCAACCGTGGCCCTAGAGAAATGGTCGCCTGCTCGTCGACCCTGCGGGGGAGGCGGGCACAGAACCCGGCTTACAGGTCCGCTCCAGTCTCACTGCGCGTCGTCGTCCGCCCCGCCCCGCTCCAGGTCGCGTTGGTCGCGCTCGTCGAGCAACTTCATGAGTTTGGAGATGCACAGCGTATTGACGCTCACCCGCATCAGCCCGGCCTCGTTCTTGAGGGTCTCGTGCAAGGAGCGGGGCATGCGGACGGTCACCACCCGCTGGGCCTCGCGGGCGTTGGGGTTGTCCTGCTGTCGGGAACGCAGGCCGTCGAGCATCTCGCGGATCCGGGCGTACTGTGGTGAACACTCGAAGCGAATCAGCGACTCGGCATCGCTGAAGGTTCGGCGGACGATCCCGTCGACCCCCAGCACCTCCCGAAAGAAGACCACCCACTCGGGGTTCATGGCATAGAGCCGCTCGGCGACCTGGAGGACGGCAGCCGCGGCGTGGGTGTCGGACTGGGGGCCAGGGGCGGTCTTGGTTGCCATGAGAAAAGCCTTTGTGGAAGTTGAGGTCGATCCGGGCGGCATCGCCCGGTCGAACCGGTTGGGTCCGTGGTAACCGGAACCCGTTTCCACGAGCCCCGCACTTGAGAACCATGCGTGCCGGTCAAGCGACAGCGTGAAGTGCCTGCAAAGCAACGACTTGCGCTTCGGCGGCAGGTGCTGACTCGTGTTCGGGCAGTCCTGCCCGAACTGGCGGCACCGGGTCGGCTGCCCAGAAACGAGGCAGCGGGGCGGATTCGCATGTGCCAACTGTCCTGGTCATAAGGCCTCGAGAAACAAGATCGCAGCGGATCCTCTTGCCCAGCTTGCCAGTCGCCTTGGGATGCCGTTTCTGATGTGGCGTCCGAGGGGGTGGCTGGTCACGGCCTGGCGGCATGGCTGAGGTGATCGGCCACCGCGTCGCCCACCTCCGGGGCGACCCGCTCCAGGCCTCGCCAACCGGGTACCGCGTTGACCTCGAGGACCAGGACTCGCCCATCGGTCGCCGGCAGCAGATCGACTCCGCCGATCGAGGCCGACACGGCCGCCACCGCCCGGCGGGCCGCGGCGCCCCACTCCTGCGGCAGGTCGAGCGGCTCGGCCCGCCCCCCCAGGGAAAGGTTCGTCCGCCACTCGCCGTCCGCCGCCCGGCGCCGCATCGCGAACAGTCGCTCGCCCACCACGAGCACCCGGGCGTCCCAGCCGAGGTGTGGCACGAACTCCTGCAGGTAGGCGATATTGCCTCCTGCCGCCACCGACGCGGTCAGTGACTCCGCCGACCTTACACGGACGATCCCGCGGCCTCGCGATCCAAAGAGCGGCTTGACGACGCAGTCGCCGCCGAGCCGCCGCCAGGCCTCGACCGCCGCCTCCGGTCCCTGCACCACGGCCGTCCGCGGCACCGGCAGACCGGCCGACGCCATCACCGCCAGCGCAAGGTACTTGTCGATCGCGATCTCCAGCGCGCGGGGCGGATTGACGACTGGCACGCCGGCGGCCGCGAGGCGGCCGAGCACGTCCATGCGGAAGATCACTTCCTCCAGCTGCGTTCCGGGGGCCGCCGAGCCGGGCATCCCCCGGATCGCGACGACGTGGGCCTCGGCCAGCGCGGCCGGCCCCAGCGGTACGTCGCCGCAGCCGACAGCCGCGGAGAACTCCGGCCACCGCACCACCATGGCGGCAAATCCGCGGCGAGCGACCGCCTCGGCCAGCCGCCGCACGTGCCAGCCCGCCGGCTCCCCGACGATGCAGGCCAGTCGGCTCATCGCGGCAGGACGTCCCCGCCGGACGTGAACGAGGCGTCGACGATCTCCTGGGCGACGGCCCCGAAGGCCTGCCGGCGGCCCGTCTCCACGTTGAGGAACTCCAGCCGCGCCGGCGCGAACAGCGCCGGATCGATCGCATAGAAGTCGCCCCCCGCCGCCGCGAAAATCTCACGGAATGACCGGCCGAACGACCTCGAGGCACGGCTGATCGCCCGCGGCCCGATGTCGGCCAGATCGGCATCGTCGCCCGTGACGCGGATGGTCGCGCTGCCCCCATAGAGGATGGCGTCGTTGGTGCGGCCGATGGCGGCCAGGTCGTCGGCCGCCACTGGCGGCAGCGGCGCCGTCCCCTCGCCGCCCAGGATGCGGCGGAGGTCGAAGCCGACGTCGTGCAGTTTGTGGATCGCCGTCTCCAGCGACCGGGCCACGATCTGCAGCGTGCCGGCAGCGCTGGCCGTGCGGGCGACCAGCAGCATCAGGCTCTCGGCCGACACGCCCGCGGCGGCAGCCAACTCCTGGCAGACCTCGACCGGTGGCAACTTTGCCGTCTCCAAAAGCCCCACCGCCACTGGCGGCCGCTCCCGCATGCCGATCTTGTCGAACAACGCCTCTCGGCCGATCGCGGCCCGCATCGGGCCGCTGGCCATCGCGAAGTAGACGGGCGTCGCCACCCTCCAGCCGGCGTACTGCGCCGCCAGGCAGGCTGCCACGGCCCGTTCGGTCGTGACGCCGACCGTCGGCCACGGGCAGCCCGCCCAGGCTTCACGGCCGCTGCCGGCGGCGGTCAGCGACACCTCGCCGTCGCCTCCCAATGCGACCCGGGCCATGCCGAGTCCGGCCGCGTCGCCGCCCGCCGCCTTCACGCCGCAGTCGAGCACGCGAACGCCGCCGCGGTCGTGGCGGACCGCGGCGATGTCATCGGCGCGGATCCAGAGATCGGCGGCGATCTCGTGGCCGCGCTGGTTCGGGCCCATGCGTCGGTCTCCTGCGTGCGACATAATGCCGGGACACTCCGCGGGCGGCAACGAGGCCGCGCCGCGCCGCCATTTCGCCTTCGCCAGGACCCGCCCCGACGTGGCCAGCCTGACCGTCGAGAACTACGCCAAGACGATCTACCAGATCACCGCCGCCCAGGAGGGACGAACAGCCACGACCGGCCAGATCGCCGCGGCGTTGGGCGTCTCCCCCGGCACGGTGACCAGCATGCTCAAGACGCTCGACGCCGCGCGGCTGGCCACCCACCGGCCCTACGAGGGCGTGGCGCTGACCCGCGCAGGGCGGACGCTGGCGCTGCGGGTGATCCGCCGCCACCGGCTGATCGAGCTGTTCCTGATGCGAACCCTCGACATGAGTTGGGACGAGGTGCACGACGAGGCCGAGCACATGGAGCACGCCGTGAGTGACCTGCTCGTGGAGCGGATCGACGTCTTTCTCGGCCGGCCGGAGGTCGATCCCCACGGCGATCCGATCCCGTCCGCCGACGCCCATGCCTTCCGCACCGAAGAGGAGGGGGTGGCCCGGTCACTCGCCGACTGCCGGGCCGGAGAGAGTTTCCGACTCGCGCGGGTGCTCGACCAGTCGGCTGACTTTTTGCGCTACCT
>VGYP01000251.1 GCA_016872955.1 Planctomycetota bacterium | reverse complement strand
GCCGCCCCCCGGCCCCGCCCGCCCCCCGTCACCAGGGCGACCGATCGGCCGCCCGGCTCAGACCGGCCCTGCAGATCATGCATCATGCGTCGAGTCCCCCGCCGGCAGCCAGATCGTGAAGGTGCTGCCTTGACCGGGCGTGCTCGAGACGTCGATCTTGCCGCCGTGGGCCTGCACGATGTGTTTGACGATCGAGAGCCCCAGGCCGGTGCCGCCGAGTTTGCGACTGCGGGCCTTGTCGACCCGGTAGAACCGCTCGAAGAGCCGCGACAGATGGGCCGCCTCGATGCCCACGCCCTCGTCGGCGACCCGGATCACGATCTCCGGCCCCTGCAGTTCGGCCGTCAGCCGGACGGCGCCGCCCGGGTCGCTGTAGTTGATGGCGTTGTCGACGAGGTTGATGACGGCCTGCTCGAGCAACGGGGGGTTAATGTCGGCGCGGAGCCCCTCGGGGCAGGCCACGTCGAACCGCAGCGACCGCTCCGTCGCCCGCCGGCCGCACTCGGCCGCCACGGCGGCGAACACGTCGCCGATCGCCGCCTCCTCCAGGGGCAGGTTGCCGGCCCCCTCGCTCTGCTCGATCCGCGACAGCGACAGCAGGTCCTCGATGATGGCGGCCAGCCGGTCTGCCTGCCGGCCCACGATCTCGAGGAACCGTCGGCCATTGACGGGGTCGTCGACGGCGCCGTCCAGGAGTGTCTCGACGAAGCCCTTGATCGAGGCCACGGGCGTCTTTAGCTCGTGGGAGACGTTGGCCACGAAATCCCGCCGCACGTTCTCGAGTCGCTGCATGTCGGTGACGTCGTTGAGCACGATCACGGCCCCACCCGCCCCGGCTTGGTCGCGGAGCGTTGTGCCCCGGAGGCGGATCGTTCGGTCGCGGCCGCTCCGCAGCACGAGGTTGTCCTCGACCGGCTCCCGGCAGTCGATGGCACGCAGGGCGAACCGTCGCAGGTCGGGGTTCTGGATCACCTCCTGAATCGGGTGGCGGATGACCTCGGCGGGGACGACGCCGAGCAGGTCCGCCGCGGCCGCGTTGAGCCCCATCACCCGCTGACGAGCATCGATCGCGAGCACGCCCTCGATCATGCTGCCGAGCACCGCCTCCTGCTGCGTTCCCTGGCGACCGATCGTCAGACCGCGTTCGACGAGTTGCTCCCGCAGCGATCCGAAGGCGGTCGACAGGCCGGCCAGTTCGGCCACCTCGGGTGCCGGCAGCGTCGCCTCCACGTCGCCGGCGGCCAGCCTCGCGGCGGCGTCGCAGAGCTCCTCGACGGGTCGGGCGGCGCGACGGGCCAGCAGCCAGCCACCACCGATCGCGGCGACTCCGCAGGCCGCACAGCCGGCCGCCAGACCGCGGAGCGCCCCGGTCAACGCGCGGTCGGCCGCGGTGGTCTCGGCCTCCAGCAGGATGACGGCGGACGGTCTGCCGGGCGGGCCGTGGGGCACCGCCACGGTCAGCGAGCGGCGGCCGGTCGCGGCGTCGAAACTGCTGCCGCTGCCGATCCGCCCGCAGATCGCCTCGCTGACCGCCGGGGAGTTACGAAGCCCCTCCGCGGCACGGCGGTCGTCGAGCGGCTGACCCTCCGGGCCGAGCAGCGCGGCCTCCACGCCGGCGGGGGAACCGAGGTCACGGGCCCGGCCGCTGAAGGCAGCGGCGTCGATCTTGCCATCTGGACTGGTCGCGGCCAGGCCGCGGGCCAGGTCGACCAGCCGCTGCCGCTGCGACTCCATCGCCAGCGCAGCCATCTGTACGCTTGCCACCCAGTAGCAGCCGGCCAGCACGGCCGCCACGAGGACGCACCAGCCGGCGAACAGGTGCCAGGCGAGCGGCGTGCGTGGCATGGATGAAGCCGAGCCGTCCGCGACCGCGACATCAGGCCCGGAACCGGTAGCCCACGCCGCGGACGGTCTCGATGTAGGAGCCGAAGGTGCCGAGTTTCTTCCGCAGTCCGGCGACCTGGACGTCGACCGACCGCTCCGTGACAGGATAATCCTCTCCCTTGACCGCGTCGACGATCTGAATCCGCGTGTAGGCCCAGCCCGGCCGCCTGGCCAAAAACTGCAGCAGGGCGAACTCGGTGTAGGTCAGCTCGAGGGGCGTGCCGGCCACGGTCGCCTCGTGGCGGCCGGGGTGGATCGAGAGCTCGTGGACGTCGATCGTCAGTTCGGCTTCCGCCAGGCGGCGGGCATCGTGCCGGCGCAGGAGCGCCTTGATCCTCGCACCGAGCACCCGCGGGCTGAACGGCTTGGCGACATAGTCGTCGGCACCGCGGTCGAGTCCGGCGATCATGTCGCTCTCCTCACTCTTGGCGGTGAGCATGATGATCGGCACCTCACGGGTCCGGGCGTCAGCCTTGAGCCGTCGGCAGACCTCGAGGCCGTCCACGGCGGGCAGCATCAGGTCGAGCACAATCAGGTCCGGGGCCTGACGCTGCACCGCCTGCAGCGCCTCCTCCCCGCTGCCGACGCAGGCGACCTCGTACCCCTCCTTGCCGAGGTTGTAGCGGACGAGCTCGAGCAGATCCTCCTCGTCGTCGACCACGAGGATCCGCAGAGCGGCGGCGGGCGGCCCTTTCGGCTTCGGCGGCGGCTTCACGACGGCTTCCTGGCAGGGGGGCGCGGCGTTCACGGCATCGCAGGGAGAGAGGGACGGTCGGGCGGCAGTATGACCCGGAGGGCAGGCCTGGAAAAAATGAGAATTCGATGAAGGCCGATCGGCCCGGCTTACGACAGGAGCAACTCGACGTCCTCGGGCGTGAGGGCGGCGATCATGCTCTGATCGGCCCGTACGATGGAGTCGGCCAGCTCGCGCTTCTTGTCCTGCAGGGCCACGATCTTCTCCTCGACGGTGTCGCGGGCGATGAGCCGGTAGGCGAACACCCGCCGCGTCTGGCCGATGCGGTGCGCGCGATCCACCGCCTGGGCCTCCACCGCCGGGTTCCACCAGGGATCGAGGATGTAGATGTAATCGGCCGCGGTGAGATTGAGCCCCTGTCCGCCCGCCTTGAGGCTCACCAGGAACAGCCGGCAGTCGGCGTCCTCCTGGAACCGCGCCACCCGCGCCTGGCGGTCGGTGGTGCGGCCGTCGAGGTATTCGTAGGGCACCGCGGTCGCGTCCAGCCGCCGGCGCAGGATCGCCAGGAAACTGGTGAACTGACTGAACACGAGCACCTTGTGCCCCTCGGCGAGCACCTCGTCGAGCTGCTCGACGAGGGTGTCGAGCTTGGCCGAGGGCTCTTCGATCCGGGCCGGGTCGACGAGGCCCGGATGGCAGGCGGTCTGCCGCAGCCGCAGCAGCGCTTCGAGCACCGCGATGCGCGTTCGGCCAATGCCCATCCGGCCGATGCGTCCCGACAGCTCGGCCCGGAAGTGGTGCCGCAGTTCGTCGTAGGCCTGCCGCTGCGCCTCGCCGAGCTCGACGAACAGCGTCTGCTCGGTCTTCTCGGGCAGGTCCGAGAGCACCTCGTTCTTGGTCCGCCGCAACAGGTAGGGCCGAACCGCCCTAGCCACGACGTCGGCGCCGCCTCGGCCGTCGGCCAGGAATCGGCGCAGCCGGGCGGCGGTGCCCAACTGCCCGGGGTTCAGGAACTCGAAGATGCTCCAGAGTTCGCCGATGTGGTTCTCGACGGGCGTGCCCGTCAGCGCCAGCCGATGCCGTGCCTTGAGCAGCCGGCACGCCTTCGCCCCCTGGCTGGCGGCATTCTTGATCGACTGTGCCTCGTCGAGAATCACGTAGTCGAAGTCCGTCTCGCGGAGCTGGAGGACGTCGCGCCGCAGCGTCCCGTAGGTGGTGATCACCACGTCGTGGGCGCTGAAGTCGCCGACCACCTCGCTCCGGTCCGCGCCGGTGTGATTGGCCACCTGCAGGGCCGGTGCGAACCGCCGGGCCTCGTCGATCCAGTTGAAGACCAGGCTCTTGGGGACGACCACGAGGCTGGGCCGCCGCGGGATGGCCCCCGCGGCCGCCGCGCCCATACGTCGCAGGAGTAGGGCCAGCACCTGGATCGTCTTGCCGAGGCCCATGTCGTCGGCCAGGCAGCCTCCCAGACCCAGCGATTCGAGGAACACGAGCCAGCCGAGCCCCTCCCGCTGGTAGTGGCGGAGCGTGCCGTGGAATCCCTCGGGCTCGTGCTCGGTCTCGGGTTGCTCGCCGGAGGCGAGCTGCTCGCGGAGCCGCTCGAAGGCCTCGTCGAAGCGGGCCCGCGGCTGGCCTGCCAGCAACGCGTCGAGCAGCGCCACCTGGATGCGGCCGTAGCGAAGCCGCCCATCCTGCGACTGGGCGAGTGCGGCGATCGGCGCGAACTGGGCCGCCAGTGACTCGGGCAGGATGCCCAGCGAGCCGTCGGCGAGTTCCACCGATCGACGTCCCGCGGCGAGCGCCGCGAGGAGCGCCGGGAAATCGGCCGTCACGCCACCGAAAT
>VGYP01000250.1 GCA_016872955.1 Planctomycetota bacterium | reverse complement strand
CCGGAGACGTCGTGAGGTTCGACGCCGCGGCAGGATTCAAGGTGCCGCACATGGGCTGGAATGCCGTCACCTGGCGAGCGGGCTGGCGGCCGATCGCCGACGGGGAACACTTCTACTTCGTCCACGCGTACCATGCCCGCCCGCGGGACGAGTCGGTGGTGGCGGCCACGGCTGACTACGGCGGGCACTTCTGTGCAGCCGTGCGGGCAGGCAATATCTTTGCCACGCAGTTTCATCCCGAGAAGAGCCAGTCGGCCGGCCTTGAACTGCTCACGGCCTGGCTGGCGACGGCCTGATCCACTGTTCCCCCGCACGAGGCACACCCCATGGAACTCTGGCCGGCGATCGACCTGCGCGACGGACGCTGCGTGCGGCTGCGGCAAGGGGACTACGCTCAGGAGACGGTGTTCAGTGACGATCCGGTCGCGATGGCGGAGCACTTCGTGGCAGCCGGTGCGCGCCGGCTTCACATCGTCGATCTCGACGGTGCCAAGGACGGTCGCCCCAGCCAGGCGGGCCTGGTGGCCCGGATCGTGAGAGCGGCCGCAGTTCCCTGCCAGTTGGGCGGCGGTATTCGGTCACTGGGAACCGCCCGCGCCTATCTCGATGCCGGTGTCACAAGGGTGGTCGTGGGGAGTGTTGCCATCGAGAATCCGGAACGCTTCGTGCAGATGGCCGAGACGTTCCCCGGTCGAATCGTGCTGGGCCTCGATGCCCGAGACGGAAAGATCGCCGTCCGTGGCTGGCTCGAGACCACCGAAACCACCGCCCTGGCCGTCGCCCGGCGAAACGCCGCGCTACCACTGGCGGCGATCGTCTACACCGACATTGCCACCGATGGCATGCTCGCCGGCCCCAACCTGCCGGCACTCGTGGAGATGGTCGGGGCGGTGCCGCTGCCCGTCGTGGCGTCGGGAGGGGTCGCGAATGCCGACGACGTCCGCCGTGTCGCGGCGACGGGCTGTGCCGGCTGCATCGTCGGCCGGGCCCTCTACGACGGCGGCCTGACGATCCCCGCCGCCATCGCGGCGGCGAGCGAGGCGACGAGTTCCGCGGCCCCCGCCTGATTCGCAGGTGGGACGACGGGCCCGACCGGACGGTGCCGCGTACGACGCTCACGGGGGTGACGCCTGAAGCTGCGTCGCCCGTAGGCCGCCCCGAAATCCGGCCCGCCCGCGCGGCACAGTTTGCCCCCTTTTCCGAGTTTCGAGAAAACCCGTACCACGGCCGGGAAAGCGCCGGGAACACTCAATCTTGCCGGGGGCCAGGACCGACCTTTTCCGAGGTCCGTTTGCAGCCACCGTCCGCCGGCTCCTACGATCGACGTTCATGTCCACTGACGTACGGCTCAAGGAACAGCTGCCAGCCCTGACGCGGCGGATCGTCGAGACGTACGACCACGTCCCCACGATCCACCACCTGGGCCACTGCCCCCTTCCCAGTTACGACACCGTCGTCGGGGCGTGCGAGGACCTCAAGGAGATCCTCTACCCGGGTTACCGTCGACGTGAGAACCTGCACCTTGGCAACGTCACCTACCATGTGGGTGATCTGGTCGACGGCCTCCACGACAAGCTGACCACCCAGATCGGCCGCGCGCTCAGGCACATCGTCTCCGCAGGCCGGGCCGCGACCGAGGCCGGACTGGAGCCGCCCCCCATCCCTGAAGCCGTTCGCGGGTGCACCGAGGAGGCTGATTTCGAGGCGCTCGGCCAGGCGAAGGCGATCGAGTTTCTGGACCGGTTGCCTGATGTTCGTCGGGTGCTCGGCACGGACGTCCAGGCGGCCTACGACGGCGACCCAGCCGTCCGCACGCTCGACGAGATCATCTTCTGCTATCCCGGCCTGGAAGCGGTCACGATCCACCGCCTCGCCCACCTCCTGCATCGTCTCGAGGTGCCGCTCATCCCGCGCATGATGGCGGAGTGGGCTCACGGCCGCACGGGTATTGACATTCACCCGGGAGCCATGATCGGCGATCACTTTTTCATCGACCACGGTACAGGCGTGGTGATCGGCGAGACCTGCGAGATCGGCAGTAACGTCAAGCTCTACCAGGGCGTGACACTGGGCGCGATCTCGTTTCAGACCGATGCCGACGGGCATCTCTTGCGCGGCACAAAACGCCATCCCACGATCGAAGACCGCGTGGTGATCTATGCCAATGCCACGGTCCTCGGGGGGGCGACACGGATCGGCCACGACTCCGTCATCGGCAGCAACGTCTGGCTGACGCGGTCGGTCGACCCGCATACCACCGTCGTGCTCGAGCGGCCGAAACTGAGAATGCGGGGCGAGTCTCCCGAACCGACGGCGGATTGGCAGATCTAGTTTCACGCCCGCCGGGCCATCCCTGGCCCCGGCGAGCTTGGCGACGCGGTGGTGCAGTGAACGTGCACCTCGCCTCGCGCCGTCCGCCTTCCTGGCGGACCGTGGCACAAGCGGAGGCCTGCGCGAGTCTCCAGAATGCCCCTCATCCAGGTGCACAGCCGAAGAGGTGAACCAACAGGTGATCTCCCAGGGGCTGCCCTTGTCTCATCGCCGGCGTTGGCGGCGAGCGGAGCCAGGATGGCAGCGCGACGCCGGCACGGAGAGAGCGGAGGGTAGGAAGCCCACGGCAAACGTCTGGCGAGGGGGCACGGGCAGATCCATCCCCACAGGCCCACGATCTCACGCCCACACCTAGGTGACCTGCCAACTCAGATACCCGTGGCCCTCAAGAGGCGCATGGCACGCCAAGCGTGCGACACCTCACCCCACGCCGGGAGGCGACCCGCCGGGCGATCTCCCGTCCCACACAACGCCTGGGCTTATGCCTGCAGGCATGAGGATCGCCAGCCAGAGCCCCGGCGGAGGCGGCTTCATGCCAGCCGATGGAAGCCGGCCTCACGGCCCACCATGCGACCGAGCACCATGACGACGTCGAGCAGCGACGCCGCCTGCACGTTGAGTTCTTCGGCTGCCGCTGATCCCTGCTCCGCGCCAGCGGCCGCCTGCTGACTGACTTCCTCGATCTGTCGCAGGGCATCGCCAATCCGTTCCACGGCACGATGCTGTTCGCGACTCCCACCACGCACCTCCTCCACGAGACTACGGACGGATGCGGATTGCTCCGAGAGCGAACTGATCGCCGCATTGACCTCGGCGACTTTGGCACGACCAGCCTGCGAGCGGGCGATCGCATCCTCGATCAACAGGGCTGTCTCGCGGGCCGCTTCCGCCGAGCGCTGGGCCAGGTTGCGGACCTCGTCGGCCACCACCGCGAAGCCGAGGCCGGCCTCCCCGGCACGTGCCGCCTCGACGGCCGCATTAAGGGCCAGGATGTTGGTTTGGAAGGCGATCTCATCGATCACCTTGTTGATCTTCGCGATCCGGCCACCGGCTTCGTCGATTCGTTCCATCGCCGCGACCATGTCGTTCAACAGGACCGTCGCGCCGGCGAACTGGTCCGACTCCCGGCCCACGAGTTCGGCGGCCGCCTGCGTCCGGTGGGCATTCTCGATGGCCATGCTGCTGGTCTCCTGGGCGGATGCCGAGATGTCTTCCATGGCAGCCACCTGCTCGGAGGCTCCCTGGGCGAGCGACTGGCTCGCTGCCGCCACCTCAGACGCGTTACTGCCGACGTTCTCGGCGGTGTCACGGAGGCTGCCGATGGCGTCCCGGAGCGTGCGGGCGTGACTGGCGAGGCTGAGCCATATGATGACCGTCGCCAGGAGCGTTACGGCCACCACCGCCAGCACCAACCGGTCGGTGCGGGCCCGAATCACGGTCACGGCCGCATCGGTCCGCTCGTCGATCATTTCTTCGAACTTGGTGATTGGCGTCATGATCGTGGCCTTGTCGGCGTGATAGGCGCTGTCGTGCATGATCCGCCGCGCCATTTCAAGATCGGGCTCTCCCTTGCGGGTGAACCCGCCCCGGCCGTCGTCGAACCGTCCCTTCACTGCGTTCATTGCGATCGTCTCGGTGGTCACCAGGGCATTGGAGTTGTCTTCGGATTCCTTGAGCTTGGCGAACTCCGCCGGCGTGAATCCCTGCCGCTCCATGAGGGTTCGAAGCGGCACGGTCCGCCCGTCGGCGCGAGCAGCCTCCCCGTTGCGGACAGCGAGCACATGCCAGAAGTCACGCTCTCGCGCGGGATCCCCGGTGACGACGTAGGTGCGAGCCAAGCGTGTGAGTTCATCGGAGCTCCGCCGCAGCTCCTGCGCGAGTCGGTAGGACTCGTAGCGATTGGTTTGCGCGTGATTGAGGGACCGCTGATTCCAGAAGGCGACCAGTGCCAGAACGACGAGGACCAGCACCGGCCCGATGGTGGTAACCCTGAGACGTTGCATCGTGTTCATGGAGCGCTCCGACGGCGGTTGAGCCGACACACCTCGACTCGCAAGTCTAGTTCGTGTTTCTGCCGCTCGGCCGGCCCCGGCGGGC
>VGYP01000249.1 GCA_016872955.1 Planctomycetota bacterium | reverse complement strand
CACCTTGAGGGCCAGGTTGGCCACGATCGACACCAGGTCGGCGTTGCCGCACCGCTCGCCGATCCCGTTGACGGTGCCCTGCACCTGCGCGGCGCCCGCGGCCACGGCGGCCAGCGTGTTGGCCACGGCCAGGTCGCAGTCGTTGTGGCAGTGGATGCCCAGCGGCACCGGCCGGCCGGCCGCCGTCAGCGCGGCCGAGGCGGCTCGCGTCAGCGCGGCCACCTCGTCGGGAAGCGTGCCGCCGTTGGTGTCGCAGAGCACGATCCGCGCGGCCCCAGCTCGGGCGGCCGCCACAAGCGTCTCGGCGGCGTACGTGGCGTCGAGTTTCCATCCGTCGAAGAAGTGCTCCGCGTCATAGAAGACCTCGCGGCCGGCGGCCGTCAGGTGGGCGACGGTGTCAGTGATCATGGCGAGGTTCTCCTCGCGGGAGACACCGAGGACCTCGGCCACGTGGAAGGCGGAAGTCTTGCCCACGATCGTGACCACCAGCGTGGCCGCGTCGAGCAAGGCCTTCATGCCCGGGTCGGCGGCGGCAGTGGTGCCCCGCCGCCTGGTCATCCCGAAAGCGACGACCTTGGTGTGGCCGAGCGCGAGGCGGCCGACCCGCTCGAAGAACTGAGCGTCCTTTGGGTTGGAGAGCGGGTAGCCCCCCTCGATGAAGTCGACGCCGGCCTCGGCGAGCCTGCCGGCGACGGCCAGCTTGTCCTCCAGGGAGAAGGTGACACCCTCACCCTGCGAGCCGTCGCGAAGCGTGGTGTCGTAGATTTCGATCGTGGGCATCGGTCTGGCCAGCGGGCCGGGGAGCGGGCCGGGGAGCGGGCCGGGACGCGACGCGACCTGATTCCGCCGGGATCGGTCAAGGATACGTCACGAAACCGATTGTGGGGAGCGGACCGGCTGGCGCCGGGCCGCTTCCACACCGCGATCGAACCGGCGGGCCGCGACGGCGTCGCGGTCGGCAGCGGATCCGTGGCGGCCGCCACCAACACCGCGAATGCGGCCGTCCGTGCGGTGGGCCACGGCTGGGCGCGCGGTGGGATGCCCAGCGGGTCGATCTCCAGGCGACCACCGCGTGTCACGGACAGGTCGCGGACGACGTCGTCACCGCCCGTGGGCTGGCTCACCCGCACGCGATAGCCACCGACGTCGAGCCCCTTCAAGTCATAGCGTCCCCGGGCGTCGGTGACGGCCTTGGTCACCGTTCGGCCGGCGGCGTCGAGCACGGTCACCGCGACGCCCGCCAGCAACCGCTCCTGCGACTGCAGACGGCCGTCGCGGTTGCTGTCGCCGAACACCGTGCCGCTGATCTGCGCATCAAACCCGAACCCGTCGGATTGGAGATTCCGAAGCGTTGTGTCGCGGCGGATGACGTCGGCTAGCGTCGTCCGACTCACCTCCCGCGCGAAGTTCCGTGGCAACACGTTCTGATACCAGTAGCGGTCGTCGGACTTGAGGCGGGTGAAGTAGTCCACGATGATCTGGGTGAAGGTCTTGCCCAGGCTCGACCCCGGCAGGTGCTTCCCGGCCAGACCGGCCACCCGGAGGTCGAGGCCGTCGACGTTGCCATAGGCGTTCGGCGGCCGGGATTGACGTCAGCCCATTTATCGCCCCAGGCCGCCAGCCGCTGGGCGGTCGGCGACCCGCGGCCGACGAGCACCGGCAGAAACCCGGTGAACGTGATCGCCTACAGTTCCGCGATTACCAGCCGGCGGGCGTGCTGGTAGAGCTGCTCGTCGCTCCACCTGGGATTGTCGCCGGCGGCATAGCCGAAGCCATCCTCGGCTAGCGGCAGGAGATCACCAACGCTCGTCGCAATCCGACCGCCTGAGAAGGTCCGTAGCGAGGCGGCGAGCTCGGTGTTCGAGCCTTAGACCTGCGAGCCGTTGATGAAGGCGGAGAGCGAGTTGACCTGCTGCCGCGGCGCGCCCACGGCGAGGCCCGTGGTGGGGTCGTAGGACGACCGCGAAAATGGCCTGGTCGTGCCGCCGAGGCCGGTCGGGTCGAACCAGGCATCGCCGGCCGGAACCCCAATCGGCAGCCGCTCGCCAGGTTCAGCCGAGAGCGTGAGCGTCGGATCGTGGTCGAGAAACTGCCCCACGCGGAGACGATTCCCAACAGATCGCGGACGTTGACAACGCCCCCCGCGGGATCGGCTGCCAGGAGATAGCTGACCAGTCGGGCATTCGGCCCGGCGGCGCCGGCCGGCTCACCCCGTCGGCGTATTCGGCGGCGGCGGCAGTGCGGAGGAACCCCTCGAGCGAACTGCCTCGTTCACCGTGGGCGGGCTTGCTGCCAGTGCCGTCGAGCGACTGTGACCCACCGCCGAGCGAGCCGAGCGGTTGGACGGCGAGGAGGGCACGATGCATGAGCTATTCAAGACGGGGAGCAGCGAAGCGGCGGGTGCAGCGGATGGTCCTCGTGAAGTCTCCGGGATGGACGTCGCGGCTTGCGACGACGCGGAAAGGAGCAAAGGCCATGCCGAAGGGCGTTCACGATGGCGTCGTGCGGCAGCGAGATGCTGCATCCCGCCCGCGACGAAGCGTTTCCGCCTTGGCATCCGCCATGTTTCCGCCCGCACGCGGTCCAGACGGCGGCCGCACCGTCGCAGGTTGAGCCATGACGGGCGCTGCATTTCGCACCGCCGGGGGCATTTCGTGGCGCTCCGGCGGGAGGGTTTCTCAGGCCGCGACGCGCGGCCCTGAAGACCGTTGAAGCATCGTCCGCCCTGTGTTCCTCCCGCGGTCTCCGCTATCCTGCGGACGACGGGGGCCGATCTGCCCGGTGGCGGCCTGGGGCCCCGAATCTCACGGGAGTGTGCGGATGAGCGGAGCGCGCGTCTGTGGGGCCGCCGTCATCGGGTTTGCGTGCCTTGTCCCCGCGGGCACGGGCCCTGCCCGCGCGGACGAGCCGCCCGCCTTGCTGCCGTTTGCCAAGTGCGGAACGCGTTTCGAGGTCGAGGTGATCGAGAGCATCGACGCCGCCTACCTCGGCGACACGCCGGGCGACATGGGCCGCGGTGGCGACCTCGCGGTGCGTTCCAACGTAGCGCCGAGCGACGATGGCTATCGTACGCTGGGCGAGATGACGATCCGCATCGGCACCATTCCCCAGGTCCGTTGGAAATGGTTCAGCGGCGGGCTCACCGTCGAGTTCGAACCTGTGCCGCTGGTCCGCATCGCGGTCGGCGAGGCGGTCTGGATCGACCTCAATCCCGCCCCGGCCGCCGCGGCCTCCCCACCGGCACCGGAACGCTGATCATGACCGCCGGCATCACCCAACGCGGCCTCGGCGACGGCCTGCTGTTCCTGTTTCTGCTCGTGGTGGACGCCGCGCAGGCGACCGCTCAGGTGCGGGTCATGGGCGAACTCGCCGTTGTCGGTACGGTGGAGGCCGTCACGGCCGAGGGCATCGTGGTTCGCGACGAGTCCGACACGCGGCATGAAATCCTGGTGCAGGGGCCGACCCAGCAGGGGATCGCCATCACGGGCGGCGGCCTACTCGCGGCCCATGCGGACGTCCGCGTGACGTCGCAGTTTCCCGTCGCCGGCCTCAAGCCGGGACAGGTCGTGCGCGTCTCGTGCCGGCTGGACCGGCATGGCAAGACCACCGGCACCGTGACGGAGCTCGCCGTGCTCGACGACGATGCAGGCGGCGTCGGTGTGGAGCCTGCACTCGATGCGACGCCGGCCGGTGCCGCCGAGTTTCCCGAGCGGGTCGTGACCGGCAGGGTCAAGGCCGCGACCGCCAGCCGGGTCGTCATCGAGCTGCCCGACGGATCGCTCCCCGGTGGCCGAACGACGATCAGTTGCCAGTGCGCCGCCGGGACCGTCGCACGACTCGAGAGCCGGGACCCCGGCCGCATCGAACCTGGAGCGCGAGTAAGCCGGTTGTCTGCGCTGCGGCTTTCCACCGGCGACCTGGTGACCCGGACGCTGGTGGTCGAGAACCCGGCCGCCAAGGCGGTGGCCGACAAGGGGGACGACGCGCTTGAGCGGAAGTACCGGCAGTTTTCCGACCAGCCGCCGGACCGGCCGCGGCTCGTGCGGTCGCGTCACTTCGCGTTCATGACCGACGTCTCCGACCGAGAGTGGGCCGTGATTCGCGACAAGCTCGAGCGCATGGTGAAGGCGCTGGAGGGGTGCCTCGGCCGGCCGATGACCGACGAATACAAGGTCGAGGGGTTTGTCGTCCGCGACCTGGCCAGGTTTCCCGCCGGCCTGATCGACGACCCCTTCGGCGTCGAGAAGATCAGCCGGGGCGAGGGCGTATGCGTGAACTCGCAGCAGGGTCGCCTGCGGCACGCACGCCTCTATTCGTGCGCCGATCACGGCGTAATCCAGCACGAATGCGTGCACGGTATCTGCCACCTTACGTTCGGGTCGGCGGGGCCCACCTGGCTGGCCGAGGGGCTGGCGGAACTGGGGAGCTACTGGCGGGAGGATGACCAGACGGTC
>VGYP01000248.1 GCA_016872955.1 Planctomycetota bacterium | reverse complement strand
CAAGCTCATGGCCCGGGTGGGGGAGGAGTTTCCGCTCGAGTGCCCGAACTGTGGCGGCGACATCCGGCTGATCGCGTTCATCACCGAGCCCGGACCGATCCGGAAGATCCTCACGCACTTGGGTGAGCCGCTCGAGCCGCCTCCGCTCGCACCGGCCCGAGGCCCGCCCGCGGACTGGGCCGAGCTGGTTCAAGCCTCTGACGATCGCGACGTCTTTCGGGTGTCGCCCGACGAGCTACCCGTGATCGATCTCCACAGCCTCTGACCGGTGCTGGACGCGATGTCAAACCAAAGCCCCCAGGCGGCCGAACTCGGACAGACTCCGCGCTGACGACAGAAAAACGCCACTGCAGGGGGAGGGCAGCCGTCCGGGGAGCCGCCTGTTCGGGACCAGAAGACGGGGCACGCAGTTCAAGAGCCGCTCATCAAATCGAGAGTGGCTGTGGAAGTGCCATTGGCCGGACTATCCTTCGCGTGGGCCAAGCTGATGGCCCGGGTGGGGGAGAAGTTCCGCTCCTGTGTCCTGCATGCGGCGGCGACATCCGGCTCATCTCCTCCATCGCGGAGCCGGGCCCGATCCGCAAGATCCTCACCCACCTCGGCGAACCGCTCGAACCGCCGCCGCTCGCACCCGCCCGCGGCCCGCCGACCGACTGGGGTGAGCTTCTCCAGACTCATGACGGCCGCGAAGCGGTTCAGGCGTCGCCCGACGAGCTGCCCGTGATCGACATTCACAGCCTCAGACTGCCGCCGGACGCCGGGTCAAAGCCCCGAGGCTGCCGGACTCGGAGAGACTCCACGCTGACGCCAAAAAAACCCACGCCACGAGGGGAAGGCAGGCGTTCCAGGCGTTCCGGGTGCCGCTGGTTCAAGCCCGAAAACGGGGGACACGCGATTCACGAGCCGCTCGTCGGCCCGGAGATCGTTGCGACGGGTAGAGCCGTAGGCCGCCGCAGTAGAAGTAGACGACGGTCTCGACCTTCGTGGGGTTCCGGTACCCCCCTGCTCGTCGCTTGATCGCCATGATCAAGCTGGTGAGTCCCTCGGCCACGGCATTGGTGATCGCATGCTGGCAGTAGGTGATGACGTTGTTGACGGCGGTTGAAAACGGCGGTGCGGGGCGGTCGAAAATGGTGGCGTTTGGTGGTGTCGATCTCCCCTGAGGTCGTGGGGGTGTCGCGGTTGGTTCAGTTGCCTCGTCAGCCTGTCCGCCGCCGTCGCCGCGTGGCGTCCTGCAGAAGGTAGCTTTCACCCTTTGTCTCCAGAATGTGGCCGCGGTGGGTGAGCCTGTCCAGCGCTGCTCCCGTGAGCCGTTCGCTGCCAAGGACTTCGGTCCAGTTCTCGAATGGCAGGTTGTTCCCCAGCAGCCGTTCGACGTGCCCCTTCTCGTTGGCGCGTCGCACTCGACAGAAGTACTCCGTGAACAGGTAATGGCTCTGCAGGCGGAGGAACTCCCTGGTCAGCTTTCGTTCCCAGTCCTGGAGGACCTCGATCACCGCGATGCCTGAGTGGTCGTAGGTGACCCGCTTCGGAACGCCGCCGAACTCCTCGGGGGCCCGGCGATGTCCCTCCATGAACGTCTCCGTGCACTCCTTGGGAAAGGCCTGCACGAACATCGCTCCCGAATAGGGAAGCGTCATCACGAAGAGCGCCGCCTTCCGCTCCTTCCCGGCGATCCTGATCGTCGCCTCGCCGAAGTCGACCCGGGCCTCTCCCGCTGGATGCGACGGCGGCAGGAACACCTTGCGGCGGCTGATCCGATACTCCCGGACGGCATCCTTCACCACCGTCTCGCCACCGGTGTAGCCGTGCTCGTCGCGGAGGCGTTCGAAGATGCGGCGGGCGGTGTGCTTCTGCTTCGTCGGTGCCTTGCCGTCGTCCTCGAGGATCTGCCGGATCACCGGCAGGAATGGCTCCAGCTTGGGCTTCGGCCTCTGCTTCGCCTGCCGGTAGCCCGGTGGCTCGTCGTGGGCCAGCATCTCCTTGAGGGTGTGCCAGCCCACCCCGTACTTGGCGATTGCCGCCCGCTTGCTCAAGGCGCCGGTCAGCACCTCACGCCGTATCTCGCTCCAGATCTCCATGTCGCTGTGCACTCCTATGCCTCTCTCTGAAAGGGGGTCTGATCGGGGCTATCGCCCCGATCGTCCCCGCCCAGAGAACTGCACGGTTTGTGCGCTGCCATTTTGGACCGCCGCGACACGGTCCCCGCGCCACCGTTTTCGACCGCCGTCAACACCGGAAGGCGGCGGACGAATCCAGCGTTGCCTCGCCCCGCGTGATCGCCGCCTCATAGCACGCCGCCACCGCCGGCATCACGGCCAGCGGGCAGCTGTGCGCGGCGGCCTCGTCGACCATCAGCCGGACGTCCTTGCGGGCCATGCCGATGGTGAACGAGGCCGGCTCGAACGGGCCGGCGACCACTTTCTTGAGCCGAGCCGTGAACACGTCGCCCAGCGCGAGGTGCTGAAACATCATCGCGGCATCATGCGGGTCGACGCCGGTCGCATGCGCGAGGCGCACGATGTCACCCGCCAGTGCCGACATGCCCAGAAACGCGAGGTTGCCGAAGAGCTTGAATGCCGCCGCCCGCTCGGGTAGCTGCCCCAGCTGCATCACCGCGCCGGTCATCCGCTCGAGCGCGGGCAACACCCGGGCACAATGCTCGGGATCTCCCGACAGGAGCATCCAACCGGTGCCTTCGGCGGCATTGACAGGCCCCATGAACACCGGTGCGTGGAGGTAGACCCTGCCCCGCTCCGTCCAGCGTCGGGCCCGCGCGCCGGTCGCGCTCGGTGTGGTCGTGGTGTGGTCGATGATCCAGCACGACGTGGGAAGCGTGTCGGCGAGTGGTTCGAGCACCGCATCGACCGAGGCATCGTCGGATAGCGACAGGTGGACGCGCTCGGCTCCCGCCACGGCGTCGGCGGAAGTGGCGAACGCCTTAGCCCCGTGGGCCTCGAGGGCGCGTGCCGATCCGGGTGAGCGGTTCCACACGTGCACCGTCTGCCCCTGCGACAGCAGTCGCCGCACGAATCCGGTTCCCATCAAGCCGGTGCCGAGAAATGCGATCATGGTCGGCAACTCCTGTGGATGCGTGGCGCGGGGGAGGAGCATCCTCGAGGCGACGTCGTCACCGGCGGCCCGGCGAAGCGGCCCTGCCGGAGCCAAGTCCTGCACGACAGGGGGGCTGATCGTCAGGCGAAAGCCGCGTACTCCTCCGCTGCGAAAAAAAGACTGCCGCCCCCGGGAAGGGGGCAGCAGCCGTAGGGTCATTTGGTGGGCTGCATCAACGGCAGGCCCGTCGACTCGCCGCTATCGGCGCAGCCCTCCGGTACAGTCTGGCGTCAAAGACCACCTCCTTTCGCGAGAGGAATCCCAGCCGTCGCAATCACTGCAAGATCGCCGCCGGGCTGTTATCTCCCCGGCCGTCACCAGGGAACGATCTTAGGATTCTAGACGAAGCGACGATTTTGGCCGCACGCCGGTTCGCAGCCGGCCCCCATCGGCCGCGGGAACGGGCTTGCGGCAGCCCCCGCCGCCGATGCTCCGGGGCCCCTCAGGCCTCCCGAAACACGAAGTACACCGCCATGCAGATACACATCGCGGCCCGCAGGTAGTTGAGCTTCAGAGGCTGCTTCATGTATACCCCCGCGAAGGGCACGAACACCGAAAGCGAGATCACCTCCTGCAGGATCTTGAGCTGGCCGAGGCTGAACGCCGTGTAGCCGATCCGATTGGTGGGCACCTGGAGCAGATACTCGGCCAGTGCCACGCCCCAGCTTATGAAGGCCGCCACGAACCATGGCCGTCCGCTCAGATCCTTGAGATGGGCGTACCAGGCGAACGTCATGAACACGTGAGAGCAGATCAGCAGCAGCGTCGTCTGGAGTAGTACGGGCATGGGAGGGTCCTCTGAAACTGGCGGTGAGCGGACGGATGTGATTCGGCCACGACGACCTGTGGACACGGAGCCGTGACGCCGGCGCGGCCTACTCGCTCGGTCGCCAGAGCGCACGGGGCGGTCGCTGCGACGATCGAGGCACGGTCACGAATGGTCGGGCTTGTCGTGCGGAGCCGACACACCCACCAGCCTGGCGGCGATCAGTTGCAGGGGGGCGTAGTGAGAGCAGGTTTCACCCGCCGGGCCGGTCGACCGGCCGGCAGTCCACCTGATATGGATCACACTGGATCCGCAGGCGTGCCCCCAGCGGATGCGGCAGATTGACCGGATATCCTGCCGCTCGACCGGGTTGAGTTCCGGCGAGTACGGCGGCAGGAACAGCGGGGTGATCCGCCGAGGCCATCGCAGCTTGTGCGAGCAGTGCCAGCCAGCTCCGTCGAGGATCATCACGGCGTGTTTGCGGCGACGGAGCCTGCTCGCCGCCGCATCGAGGAACGCCTGCGTCGTCTCGGTGTTCACTTCGCGATACGGAATGGCTATCGACCAACCTGTCGCCGGTTC
>VGYP01000247.1 GCA_016872955.1 Planctomycetota bacterium | reverse complement strand
CTGGTAACCGCCATCGTCCCGGACGGGCCGGCACTCGTCTACCCGACGGAGCTCACCAGCTCAGGTGTGAGGAAGTGGCGGAAAGTGCAGGTGGAAGAAAGGGGTCTGAATGACCGGAATTCGCCAAAAGCTTATACCCATACACAGGGGAAATGTGGTTGACCGGGTTCGAGGGCTAACAGAAACTCATCCAACACTCGCACCGAACGCCGTCATCCGGGAACGGCAGGGGTGCCGGCCATTAATCATCGAATCCACCAACCACAAGAAAGTAGATACGGACATGCTGCAACTGAAGTACAGCTTTACCATGTCGCTGGTTCTGTGCCTTCTGGCCGGTCTCGCGGTCGGTGTGCCGGCACAGGATCTGAAGCCCAAAGCCAAGGGAGCCAATGACGCCTTGCCGCGGCCAGACGGTAAACCGGCCGACATGACCAAGGCCGTCAAGGTCTTCATTCTCATGGGCCAGTCGAACATGCTGGAGATGGGTAACGTCGCGGGGGACAAGGACGGGACGCTGGAGCACGCCGTCAGGAAGGAAGGCCTCTACCCCTTCCTCACCAACGACGCGGGCAAATGGACGACCCGACAGGATGTTCGGTTCGTAGCCGTGATGGGGAGCGGCGGCCCGGGCAAAACCCAGGTCCGAAAGGATGAATGGCTGACCGTCTCCGGCGGCAAGATCGGCGTGGAGCAAGGCATCGGCCACCACGTCGGTAACGCGCTGGAGGAACCGGTCCTGGTCCTCAAGAGCGCGATCGGCAACCGCAGCCTCGGCTGGGACCTGCTCCCGCCCGGCTCACAGTCCTACGAGTTCAAGGACCCCAAGGACGGCAAGACGTACGTCTACGCCGGGTACGGCCAGAGCCCCGACCGCTGGGAGAAGGGCACCGAGCCGAAGCCCATCAAGTGGCAGGCCGGCCTCCAGTACGACGGCGACGTCGCCCGCGCCAAGGAGGTGCTCGACAACCTCGGCAAGTACTACCCCGGTGCGACGAAGTACGAGGTCGCCGGCTTCTTCTGGTGGCAGGGCGACAAGGACCGGTACAACGCCGGGCACGCCGAGGTGTACGAGCGCAACCTGGTGGCCCTCATCGCCGCGCTCCGTAAGGAGTTCAAGGCACCGAACGCCAAGTTCGTCTGCGCGACCCTCGGCCAGACCGACAAGGACAACCCCTCGGGCAACGAGAAGATGCTCCTCGAGGCGAAGTTCGCCGTCAGCGACCCCAAGAAGCACCCAGAACTGAAGGGCTCGGTCGCCACCGTCTACACCCACCCACTGAGCATGGGCAGCAGTTCCAACGCCCACTACGGCAACAACGCCAAGACCTACATGAACGTCGGCCTCGGCATGGGCGAATCCATGGTCAAGCTGCTCAAGGAAGGCAAGTGACCGGCTGTGGCAACCCCAGGTTGCGAGCCGCGAACTGCACCAAGTACCGCTTCACCGAATTGGGGGCCGGGCGATGAAACGAACCGCCATTCTGCTCACCGCACTGCTCGCGGTGCCCGTGCAGGCTGCAGAGAAGCCGAACATCATTGTGGTCGTGGCCGACGACCTTGGGTACGCCGATGTTGGGTTCCAGAGGTGTAAGGACATCCCGACCCCGCACCTCGACGCCCTCGCGAAGCGCGGAGTCGTCTGTACGAACGGGTACGTCACGCACCCGTTCTGCTCGCCCACCCGGGCCGCCCTCCTGACGGGACGGTACCAGCAGCGATTCGGGCACGAGAACAACCCCGCGTGGCTTCCGGAGAATAAAGACGTCGGCTTGCCGCTCGATCAGCCCACGCTCGCCGACGCCCTGAAGAAGCTCGGATACTCCACCGGCGCGGTCGGCAAGTGGCACCTCGGCGCGCATCCGTCGTTCCACCCGAACCGCCGCGGGTTCGACTCGTACTTCGGGATGCTCGGCGGCGGCCACCAGTACTTCAACCACAACACCTTCAAGACCGACCCGATGAAGGCGAAACAGGAGTACTTCATCCCGCTCGTCCGGGACGAGAAGCCGGTCGAGGAGAACGAGTACATGACCGACGCCCTCGGGCGCGAAGCCGCCGCGTTCGTGGAGGCCAACAAGGCGAAGCCGTTCTTCCTGTACCTCGCGTTCAACGCGCCGCACACGCCGCTCCAGGCCCCGCAGAAGTACCTCGACCGGGTGAAGGATATCAAGGACGAGAAGTTGCGCACGTACGGTGCCATGGTCTGCGGGATGGACGACGCGGTCGGCGTGCTGGTGGCGAAGTTGAAGGAGCACGGGCTGACCGACAACACCATCGTCTTCTTCTTCAGTGACAACGGCGGCCCGGTGGGCGTGACCAACTGCCGCAACACCCCGCTCCGGGGGGCGAAGGGGGAGGTTTACGAGGGCGGGATTCGAGTGCCTTTCGTGGTGTCATGGCCGGCGAAGTTGAAGCCAGGCACGTTCGACCACCCGGTGAGTTCGCTCGACGTGTTCCCGACCGCACGCGTGGCCGGTGGGGGCGACGCGCCCCGTAACCCCAAGCTCGACGGGATGGACCTCCTTCCGCACCTGCGCGGCGAGTCGAAGGAGTCGCTCGCGGACCGGGTGCTGTTCTGGCGCACCGGCGGCGGTCAGAACTTCGCGGCCCGCGCGGGCACGCTGAAACTGGTGAAGGTCGGCAAGAACCCGGCCGAACTGTACGACCTCAGCGCCGACGCCTCGGAGTCCACGAACCTCGCGGACAAGAAGCCCGCAGACGTCGCTGCCCTCCAGAAGCGACTCGACACCTGGAATAATGAACTCGTCGCGCCGAAGTGGGACAATCCCCAGGCCGCCAAGAAGAAATGACCCCCGAGGAATTCCCGTGCTCCGACACTCCATCGCGTTCCTGGTCGCTGCCGTGGTCTCCCCGCTCGCGACCGCAAGCGAGCGAACGAAGACGCCGAACGTAGTGATCATCATGGCGGACGACCTCGGCTACGGGGACGTCGGGTGGCACGGCGGACCGTACAGGACTCCCTCCCTCGACAAACTCGCCAAGGACAGCGTCCGGCTCGAACAGCACTACAGCCTACCGGTGTGCAGCCCGACGCGGTCTTCGCTGCTGAGCGGGCGGTTCAACAGCCGGTTCGGGTGCACCAACCCGCAGAACCCGCGGGTGTTCCCGTTCGACACGGTCACGCTCGCGGTCGCGCTCAAGTCGGTCGGCTACGAGACCGCACTGTGCGGGAAGTGGCACCTCGGCTCGAAACCGGAGTGGGGGCCGCAGAAGTTCGGGTTCGATCACTCATACGGGTCACTCGCCGGCGGCGTCACGTCGTACACGCACGTGTACAAGACCGGCGAGTTCGCGAAGACGTGGCACCGCAACGGCAAGTTGATCGAGGAGGAGGGACACGTCACCGATCTGCTCACGGCGGAGGCGGTGCAGTTCATTCAGAAGAAGCGGGCCGGACCGTTCTTCCTCTACGTGCCGTACACCGCGGTCCACCTGCCCATCGACGAGCCGAAGGAGTGGCTCGACCTCTACGCGAAGGAACCCGACCTCGGCGTGCGGCAATACGGGGCGTGCGTCTCACACATGGACGACGGCGTGGGCAAGATCCTCGCGGCACTCGATAAGGCGGGTGCGCGCGCGAACACGCTGGTCGTCTTCCTCTCCGACAACGGCGGTTCGACGGACACGCAGAACAACGACCCGCAGTACGCGGGGAAGCACCCGGAGTTCAAGATCCCGGCACGCAACGGCGCGCTCCGCGGGAAGAAGGGGCAGGTGTACGAGGGCGGGATCCGCACCCCGGCGCTCGTCTCGTGGCCGGGCGGGCTGAAGCCGCGCGACGAGCACTCGCCGGTTCACGTCGCGGACTGGTTCCCGACGCTCGCCGGCCTCGCGGGATACAATCCAACAGTCGATCTGAAGTGGGACGGCTTCGACCGCTGGCCGATGTTGACCGGCACCGCGAAGCCGGAGCCCTGCGTGCTGTACTGGCTCGGCCCCGGCGGGAATAGCCTCGCGCTCCGGAAGGGCGATCTCGTGCTGATCCGCCAGAACAAGAAGCCGGACGAGTTGTACGACCTCGCGGCCGACCCGGGGCAGAAGACCGACCTCGCGGCGAAACGGCCCGGCGCACTGAACGAGTTGACCTCGTTGCTCGCGAAGGTCCGCGAGCGCGACAACGACGCAAAGGTGAAGTAACCATCCTACGGAGGTTTTCCATGCGCCTGCTCCTGTCCCTCGTCGTCGCGGTGGCGGGTTCGCAATTGCTCGCGGCCGAGAAGCCCACCGTCGTCGTCGTTCTGGTCGATGACTTCGGCTACGAGTGCGTCGCCGCCAACGGCGGGCAATCGTACAAGACGCCGCACCTCGATCGCCTCGCGGCCGCCGGCGTGCGGTTCGAGCATTGCCACGTCCAGCCGCTCTGCACGCCCACCCGCGTGCAGCTCATGACCGGCAAGTACAACGTCCGCAACTACCTCAACTTCGGCACGCTCGTGCGAACCGAGACCACGTTCG
>VGYP01000246.1 GCA_016872955.1 Planctomycetota bacterium | reverse complement strand
TACGACGGCGTGACCAACACGCTCGACCTCGTGGCCATCAGCGCCGCGGGTGTCTTCGGCCAGGGCAACTACTTCCCCGCCGCACCGTCGATCACACCCGCCGCGGTGCCGGAACCCACGGGCCTGATCATCGTGACGGTGGGGCTCGCCGCCTGCCTGGGTGGGGCACGCTCCGGACGACGAGTGGCAGGATGCGTAACGGCGCGTCGGGGATCGGCACCATCTCGGCGTTGACGGACGCTGGGACGGGGTCGATACTCGACGATCCCCCCTCCGAGGTCATCCTGATGCATCCTTCGCCCGCCGTTCGCCTGCTCGCCATCCCCGTCGTGGCGGTCCTCTGTTCGTGGCTGAGCGGACCCATCGCGGCGGCCGAGGCCCCGCCGGACGTGCGGGCCGCGATCGACAACGCCGACTTCGAGCCGCTGCTCGGGCAACTCTCGGCCTGGCTCTGCGGCCGGGTGCCCGCCGCGGCGACGGAAGAGTCGCTCCGCACGCTGCTCGACGACCCCGCCTTCGGGCTGGCGATCGCGCAGCGGCAGTTCATCGCCAAGGCGGGGTTGCCCGAGCTCACCGCTTTCTCGGAAGGGGCCAAGGCCCACCGCGAGTTCCTCGGCTGGCTCTTGTCCGATCGCGACGCGTTGGAAGAAATGCTGCTGGCTGCGACGCCGGTCAAGATCGTGGCGCGCGAGGAGAACCGTTGGCGGATCGGCCGCGAGGTGCTCGGCCGCTGGCGGGCGATCGACGGCACCACGCCGCCACCCCGCAAGGGCGTGCCGCTTCGGCTGGCGATCGCCACCGCCCTGCGTCCGCCGGGGACGGGCAGTCCCGGATCGGGCCAGAAGCATCCCCCGACCGGGCCCGTCGAGCGATTCGAGTATTTCCGGGACGCCCACGCCGCGGGCGAGTTGTTTCCCAGCTTCGACCGGCTGACCGCCTGGGACATGCAGTATGTCGTGAACTCCGGGGCCTCGGAGGCGGATCTCACCTGGGGGCGGCAGATGGTCCGCACCTGGATGCCGAACCTCCTCGACAGCGAGCGGGTCGTGGAGACCACCTCCCAGGTCTGGCGACGCAACTCGCCGATTCCCCACGTCGACTACAAGGCGGTCCTCGACGGCGGCGGCAAGTGTGGCCCGCGGTCTTCGTGGTCGGTCTTCATCTGCCAGGCCTTCGGCGTGCCGGCCTGCGGCGTCGGCCAGCCGGCCCACGCCTGCGTCGCCTTTCGCGACAAGACGGGCATCTGGCAGGTCGCCTACGGCCGCGGCTGGAATGCCTCGCACCTGGAGGGAATGTCGGGGCCGGAGTTCGTGGCGGGCACGCTGTCGCGGTCCAAGGCCGAATTTCCGACGGTCGAGCGGCTCCGCTGGCTCGCTGGCGCGCTCGCGAACGACGAGCGGCAGGCGGCCGTCATGGCCGTAACGCGGGGAGTCGATCAGGCGGCCGCCTCCGCACCGATCGACCTCGACGCCTCGGGGCGGGCCGACGAGGCCGACGCCGACCGTCCCACGCTGACGGTGCCCGCGACCAAGGGAGACGCCAAACCCGAGACCGCCGCGCCGCCGCCGGCCGGCGTGATCCGCGTCGCCGCGGCCGACTTTGCCGCCCAGGGGGGCGTGCACGCCTTCGGCGGTCAGTATCCCGGCGTGCCGGTGATCGATTCCCATGGCGGCGGGCGGCAGATCATGTTCCAGGCGCTAATGCCCACCTCGTGGGTCGGCTACGACATCGACGTGCCCACGTCGGGCGACTACCGGCTCACGGTCAAGACGGCGGCGGTCAACAGCGGCCAGACGCTCTTCGTCAGGTCGTTCGGATCGCTTGCCAAGCCGGTTGGGGCGACCGTGAGCAACGTCTTCCACGGGATGGAGAAGGATCTCGGTGCGCAGATGGCGATCGACGGCGATCCGGGCACCCGCTGGGCCGCGAACGAGGGCGTCGATCAGTGCACGCTCGAGATCAACCTGGGAAGCCCCACCAAGATTTCCACCTGCATGATCGACGAGCGGGCCTTCAACCGGGTCTCGAAATACATGGTCGAGTACCGGGCCGACGGCGAGTGGAAGACGCTCTTCGAGGGGGACAACATCGGAATCGGCTTCGCGAAGGACTTCGCGCCGGTGACGGCGTCGCGGGTCCGTCTCCAGACCCTCGACTGCCGGGAGCGGGGCGGGCCGACGATCTGGGAGTTCGGCGTGGGTGCCATGCGGGACGGCCAGGCCTTCATCGAGGTGCCCTGTGGCAACGGGCTCTGGACCGAGTCGGAGCCGGTGACCATCCGCCTGGCCGGGGGGCGTCGCCGGATCTGGTTCTTCGCGCCCTTCCAGCGGGGAGTCGCGATGAAGTCGTTCGACCTCGTTCCGGTCGGCAACTGACCGGGTTTCGAGGAGTCGTTGCCACGCGGCCGGTATACTGCGAGGCGGGAGTCGGGTCGACCCGTCCGGCGGGCCGGGAGATGGCGACGCCCTCAGAGGTAGCGTCCATGGTTCGGCAGCGGCGAGTGGCCATCGTCATCGACCTGGATTGGCCGCTCAAATACCACCATCAGATCGTGGCGGGCGTGCGGCGGTATGCCCGCGAGCGGCCGGAGTGGGTCTGTGTCCTCGACCTGAATGCCGCGGAGCGGCTCACCGGCCGCCGCGACTACGACGGCATCATCGCCCGGGCGACGACCAACCTGGCGGCCAAGGCGGCGGCTGCCGGGGTGCCCGTGGTGAACGTCTGGCTCAACTCGCCCGCTCGCACGCTGCCTTCGGTGTTCCACGACGTGGCCGGCGGGGCGCGGCTGGCCGTCGACCACCTGGTGGCCCGCGGCCTGCGGCAGTTCGCCCACCTCGGCTATACCGACGATCGGCTCAGCGACCTGCAGCGGGAGGCGATGCGCGAGATGCTCGAGCCCGCGGGGTTTCACCTCGCGACCCACGACATGCCCCGCGGCGTCGGTCGCCCGGGACGCGAGTGGGCCTCGTTTCAGAAGTCGCTCGATCGGTGGATGTCCACCTGGCAACGACCGATCGGCGTCGTCGTCGCCCACGACACGCCGGCCCGCTACCTCGCCGACCGCTGCCTGCAGCGCGGCCTGCGGGTGCCCGACGACGTGGCGATCGTTGGCACCTTCAACGAACCGATCGTCTGCCAGCAGTCGGAACCCACCCTGTCGAGCGTGGAGTTCGGGTTGGACGCGGTCGGGGAACGGGCCGCGGCGCTCCTGGACAAGTTGATGGCCGGCCGGCCGGCGCCCGCCGCGCCGATCCTCGTGCCGCCGGTCGAGATCGCCGTCCGCCAGTCGAGCGACATGCTCGCGGTGGCCGATACGCTCGTGGTCGAGGCGGTGGCCTTCATCGCCACGCACGAGGGACGGCGACTCCAGGTCGAGGACGTCGCCCGCCGCTTCGAGGTCTGCCGGCGGACGCTCGACCGCCGCTTCCACGATGCCCTGGGCCGTTCGGTGGCCCGCGAAATCGCCCGGGTGCGGATCGAGCGGCTCAAGCGGCACCTGGCCGAGGGCGATGCGCCGCTCAAGACGCTGGCTTCGCGGCTCGGGTTCTCCAACCAGCAGCGGCTCTGCGAGACCTTCCGGCGGCTCGTCGGCATGACGCCCGGCGAATTTCGTCGCCGCCACGCGGCCGGGCAGCACGCGGGCTGAGGCCGGGGGAGTGTCGATGCGACTCGGTTTCGTGACGGCGATCCTGGCGGAGTGTTCGCTCGGCGAGGTGCTCGCCTTCGCGGCCGCGGAGGGCTTCTCCTGCGTCGAGCCGATGTGCTGGCCGCCCGGCGCGGCGGAGCGAAAGTACGCCGGCGTCACGCACGTCGACGTTCGCGACCTCGACCGTGGGCGGGCCGAGGCGATCCTGGCCGAATGCGACCGCCACGGTGTCGGCCTGAGCGGGCTGGGCTACTACCCCAACATGCTCGACCCGGAGCGGGCCGTGGCCGCCGCGGCGGTCGAGCACTTTCGCCACATGATCCGGGCCGCGCCGCTCTTGGGACTCGACACCGTCAACACCTTCGTGGGCCGCAACTGGCGGGCGAGCGTCGACGATAACTGGCCCCGCTTCCTGGAGGTCTGGCGGCCGCTGGTGCGATTGGCCGAGGAGCAGGGCGTGCGGATCGCCGTCGAGAACTGCCCGATGCTGTTCGGCAAGGACGAGTGGCCGGGGGGCAAGAACCTGTTCACGACGCCGGCCATCTGGCGGCGGGCCTTCGCCGACCTTGGCTCGCCGGCCATCGGCCTGAACTACGATCCCTCGCACTTCGCGCTGCAGGACATGGATCCGGTGTCGCCGCTGGCCGAGTTTCGCGGGCGGCTCTTCCATCTCCACGCCAAGGACGTACGGATCGACCGGGCCGCGCTCGACGAGGTGGGACGGTTCGACATCCCGCTCCGCTGGCACCAGCCCCGCATTCCCGGGTACGGCGAGATCGACTGGGCCCGGTTCATGGGTGAACTGCAGCGGGTGGGCTATGCCGGACCGGTCTGCATCGAGGTCG
>VGYP01000245.1 GCA_016872955.1 Planctomycetota bacterium | reverse complement strand
TGTGCGATGCACCCCGCCGATGCCCACGGCGACCGGTTCGATGGCCGCTGTGCCGCCGCCCCAGGCGCCGATCAGCAGGGCGGTCGCGGCCGTGGCCCACCGGAACGTCCAGGCGTCGACAACGCCGCGGGTCATGGCTTCTCCGCATCCGGGCAGACGCAGGCCAGTCGGCCGCAGCCCGGGCAGCCGCAGCCGTATTTGCGACCGATGGCGTCCTCCAGATCGACGTCCACCACGTTGGCGATGGTGGCCAGCCACGCGAGCACGTCGGCGAACTCCATGGCCCGCTCCTGGTGCGTGCCGCTGCGGAGGGCCGTGGCCAGCTCGCCGATCTCCTCGGTGAGCCACATGAAGGTGCCTTCAACGCCGCGGGATGCATCCTTGTCGTGGTACATCCGGCGAATCAGGAACTGAAACTCGCGAATCGTCATGGCGGCTGGTCCTGCGGTCGGCGGCATCGCGGAGAGTGTACAAAACCGCCGCCCGCGTCCGGCGATTGCCCCGGCGGATGCCCGAACGCTCCACGGCGGCTACGATAGGCGTTGCGCCGGAGGCCACTGCCCCGGCAAGAGCTCCGCCGCCCCGTTCCCCCGGTCTTGCGATGCCGACCCACCGGCCGATCCGCATCTTCGACACCACGCTCCGCGACGGCGAGCAGTCACCGGGGGCGAGCATGAATCGCACCGAGAAGCTGGAGGTGGCGCAGGCGCTCGAAAAGCTCGGGGTCGACGTCATCGAGGCGGGCTTTCCGATCGCGTCGCCCGGCGACTTCGAGAGCGTTCGCGACATCGCCGGAACGATCACCGAGGCGGCCGTCTGCGGCTTGGCCCGGTGCAACGACGGCGACATCGATCGGGCCGCCGAGGCGCTCCGTCCCGCCCGGCACGGCCGGATTCACGTCTTCCTCGCGACCAGCGCGATCCATCGCGAGTTCAAGCTTCGTATGACAGAAGATGAGATCGTCGAGCGGGCCGTGGCGGGCGTGCGGCGGGCCCGCAACCATCGTGACGACGTCGAGTTTTCTCCCGAAGATGCGGCCCGCACCGAGATCGACTTCTTGTGCCGGGTGGTGGAGGCGGCGATCGCGGCCGGGGCCACGACCGTCAACATTCCCGACACCGTCGGCTACGCCACGCCACAGCACATGCACCGCGTGATCGCCAGCCTCCGCGATCGCGTGCCGAACATCGACAAGGCGGTGATCAGCGTCCACTGTCACGACGACCTCGGGCTGGCCGTGGCCAACAGCCTGGCGGCCGTCGAGGCGGGCGCCGGTCAGGTGGAGTGCACGATCAACGGCATCGGAGAGCGGGCGGGGAACTGCGCGGTCGAGGAGGTGGTGATGGCCCTGCGGACGCGGGCCGACCACTACGGCTGCTCGACCCGGATCGACACCCGCAGGCTCGTGCCCACCAGTCGCTTGGTGGCCACCATCACCGGCATCCAGGTGCCCCGCAACAAGGCAATCGTGGGCCGCAATGCCTTTGCCCACGAGTCCGGCATCCATCAGGACGGCATGCTCAAGGAGCGGAGCACCTACGAGATCATGCGTCCGGAGGACGTGGGCCTGGAAAAGACCGACCTCGTGCTGGGCAAGCACAGTGGCCGGGCGGCGCTGGCCGACCGGGCGCGGGCCCTGGGGTACGAGCTCGACGCCGATCAGCTCAAGACCGTGTTCGAGCAGTTCAAGGTGCTCGCCGACCGCAAGAAGGAGATTTACGACGGCGACATTGCGGCCCTCTGCGAACAGCGGTTCTCCGCCCTGCCGGAGCAGTATTCCTACGAGGGATACACGCTTGCCTGCGCGGCGGGAGCCCTGCCGACCGTCACGCTCCGCGTGACCCATGCCGGCGAGCCGAAGAGCGTGACGATCACCGCGGGCGATGGACCGGTCGACGCCATCTTTCTCGCGATCGAGAAGCTTACCGGGGTGACAACCGTGTGCCGCGACTTCCGCGTGCAGGCCGTGACGGTCGGCAAGGATGCGCAGGGTGAGGTGACGGTCGAGCTCGAGCACGACGGCCAGGTGCAGCGGGGTCGGGGCGTGTCGACCGATTCCCTGGAAGCGGCGGCCAAGGCCTTCCTGGCGGCGGTCAACCGGGTGGCGATCGGAGCCCAGCCCCGTCTCCATCCGCAGCGGACCTGATCGGCAGTAGGTCTAGGCGGGCCGCATGCGGATCACCCGCGGTCCGGATCAGATCGCTTCGCGGCCCCGTTCGCCGGTGCGGATGCGAACGCACTCGTCCATCGGGAGCACGAAAATCTTGCCGTCGCCGATCTCCCCGGTCTCCCCCGTGCGGCCACCCTTGACGATCGCCGCGATCGTCGGTTCGACAAAGTCGTCGTTGACGGCGATCTGGAGCTGCACCTTGCGGAGCAGGTTTACGGCGATCTCGTGGCCGCGGTAGGTCTCGGCGTGGCCCCGTTGTCGGCCGAAGCCCTGCACGTCGAGGACGGTCAGCCGGAACACCTCGACTTCGGAGAGCGCCTGCTTGACGCTCTCGAGTTTGTTGGGCTGGATGATGGCGACGATGAGTTTCAAGGGTGCCACTCGAGTGGGGTGGCCGAGAGGCAAGAGCCTACCCGACGAGCAGGTCCGGCGGTGTACGCAAACGGCGGCCGCCGGCCAGAGGACCGGCAAGGCTGCGCGGGCCAGGGATGGCCGCGAAGCCGGAAAGGCTGGAATGCCCCGGCCTGGGCGAGCTAGGCGGAGTGCCCACCCAAGCCGTTGGGGCATCCATCTGGATCGTGACGGCTATGGCGGACGGCACCGGTCCGTGAGGATGGAGATCGGAGAGATTTCTGGCACGGACCGATCGAAGCGGTAACGCGACCTTCGATACCCCACCGTGAAGCAAAAGCCATGCCATCGCCCCGGGGCTGATGCGCAGGGCGTGAAACTGGGCTGGGGCGACGGTTTTTGGCGTGGTTTTGGCCGTCGACGCGGCCACCACGTTCGTGCCGCGAACCCCCGGCCGTTCGTACGTGTTCGGGGCCGCATGTTTTCGCGGCACTGCGCTGCCCGGGAACGAGGCATGCGGTTACGCTCTGTCGACGTCCCCTCGCCGCTCCCAAGTCGCTTGCTTGGATCGATCGTTTGGATTCCTCGCCCTCCCACGTGCCGGCCGGCCTGCCCCGCGCGGAACTCGTCCGCCGACTGGCGGCAGCGTTTCCCGAAGCCGTCTCGCATCCTGGTGAGTCAGCTGCAGCGATGGCTCTGGCGTTTCGCGGCGGCCGGGCGCCCGCGGTCGCGTGTCTCGACGGCTTCGACCCGGAGGCCTACGCCCGCACACGGAACCACGTGACCGGCGGCGTGTCACGGCTGTCGCCCTGGATCCGCCACGGTGTTCTCTCGCTCGCCGAAGTTCGCGACGCCGCCCTGGAGCGGGCCGGGCAGGCGGCGGAAAAGTTCATTTCGGAACTGGGCTGGCGACACTATTGGCGCGAGGTTCAGGCCTCACTCGGCCCGGGAATCGGCGTCTCGATCGAGCAACCGGCGGCCCGTCCGCGGCGGCCGCCGGTGGCGGCGATGCCCGGCGACGTGCTGGCCGCTGCCACCGGTTTGGCGTGCATCGACGAGTTCGTTCGCCGGCTCCGCGACACTGGCTGGCTGCACAACCACGAGCGGATGTGGCTCGCGTCGTGGCTCGTGCACGCTCGCGGGATCGAGTGGCGCACCGGTGCGGACTGGTTTCTGTCCCATCTCGTCGATGGCGACCCCGCGAGCAACCACCTCTCCTGGCAATGGATCGCCGGCACCTTCTCCGCCAAACCCTACCTCTTTAATCGTGAGAATCTGGATCGTTTCACCGGGGGCGCGCTCTGTCGCCGGTGCCCCGTGTTCGGCCGCTGCGACGTAGAGGGAGACTACGAGGTGCTGGCCGAACGCTGGTTCATCGACGACACCGGCGGCCGGGCTGGGCCGACGCCGCGGATTCTTCCGGCCGATGCCTGGCGGCCCGGGCCGAGCCGGGCTCCCGGCGGTCGTCCGCTGGTCTGGTTGACCCTCGACTCGCTCGCGGTGACCAGCCCGGCGGCCGCGGCCCATCCCGACGCCCCGCGTGTCTTCGTGATCGATCCGCGTTGGTTGGCCGCGGAGCGACCGACGCTGAAGCGACTGGTGTTCATCTGGGAATGCCTGGCTGACGTGTCGGGTGTCGATATCCACCTGGGCGATCCGCGGGACGTGCTCCCCCGCTGCGCGGCCGCGGTGGGCTGCGACGGTGTGGCGGTCGCAGACACTTCCTGCCCCCTGGTACGCAACGCGGCGGCCGACCTGACGGCGAACCTGCCGGTCGCCGTGCACGACTGGCCTACCTTCTGCGATCGCTCGCGGCTCAAGGATCTGGGCCGCTTCTCCCGCTATTGGCAGAAGGTGGCGGGTTCGGCCATGCAGCCGACGCCGCCGTGACCGCGGCGGCGAATCGATGCCAGGGCGGCACCGGCGGCGGCGGCGCGACCAGCGTCACGCGACCGCCGGTCGTGGGGTGCGGCACATCGATCGCG
>VGYP01000244.1 GCA_016872955.1 Planctomycetota bacterium | reverse complement strand
CCCGCCCGACCCAGACCACGGACGACGCCCGCACCGAACCCGGCCGACCCAACGGGGCGAAGCCACCCCGCGTGAAGCGCGGCGTGCCCGAGGGACTGTGGCTGAAGTGCGGTGGCTGCGGCGCCACGATCTACCGCAAGGAAGCCGAGGACCTGCAGAACGTCTGTCCGCAATGCGGCTTCCACTGGTATGTCTCGGCCGCCCAGCGGATCGACCAACTGCTCGACACCGGCACCTTCGAGGAGTGGGACGCCACGCTGCGACCCACCGATCCGCTCGGCTTCAAGGATAAGAAGCCCTATGCCGAACGAATCGTGGCCGAGCAGAAGCGGACCGGCCTGGCCGACGCCGCCACCACCGGCACGGGCATGATCCGCGCCCGGCGGGTGGCCATTGGGGTCACCGATTCCGCCTTCATCATGGGCAGCATGGGAAGCGTCGTGGGGGAACGACTGGCGCGACTGGTGGAGAAGGCAACCACCGGCAAACTGCCCCTGATCATCGTGAGTGCCTCCGGCGGTGGGGCCAGGATGCACGAGGGCATTCTTTCGCTGATGCAGATGGCCAAGGTGTCCGCCGCCCTGGCCCGCTACTCGGCAGCCGGCGGCCTCTTCATCTCGGTGCTCACCAATCCGACCATGGGAGGTGTGGCGGCGAGTTTCGCATCGCTGGGCGACCTCTGTTTCGCCGAGCCCAGGGCGCTGATCGGATTCGCCGGCCCGCGGACCATCAAGGCGACCATCCGCGTGGAGTTGCCGGCCGGATTCCAGACCAGTGAGTTCCTGCTGGAACACGGTTTCATCGACCGGATCGTAGCCCGCAAGGACCTCAAGAGCGAGATCGCGCGGGCCATCGATTACTGCGCCCGCTGAGGGAGCGGTCGACGCGGAGCCCTCGTGGCCACGGGCTACCCCGGAGGGGCGATGGCGTCGATCTTGGCGGCCAGGATGAAGTCGTTCTCCGACAGGCCGCCGATGGCGTGCGTCTGGATCTCCACCCAGGCCTTACGGTAGCCCTCGACGTGTAGATCGGGGTGATGCTGCTCCCGCTCCGCCAGGGCCGCGATGTTGTTGAGCAACTTCACAGCGGCGCGAAAGTCGGGCAGCGTGAAGTCGCGGCGGATGCATCGGCCGTCATGCGTCAGCCGCCAGGCGGGGAAGGCCGTGAGCTGCGCTGTCGCGTCCGCGACCGACAGCCGGGCCACGCCTCCTTCGCAGGGGAGGCAGCGCTTGGCGACGAGGTCGGAGGCGGTCGGCGTCGACATGCCCGTAGTGTAGCCACCGACGGTTCAGTAGCGGGACTGGAACCCGGCAAACCCGCCGTGGATGATCGTTTCGCTCCCGGCCGTGATCCCAGACAGCGAGGCGGGCGACGTCACGACGGCCGGCCACTGGGCGTCGGCCTGGGCGATGTTGCCCACGCCCACCACGCGGTAGCCGAGCCACAGGCTCCAGTGCTCGGTCACGTCCCAGGCGATCGCCGTGTCGACCGACCCGAGCCAGGAAAAGACCCCGAGTTCCGAGAATGCCCGGGCGGGAACGCCCGCGAACGTGGCCTGCCGACCGTTGGCCCCTGCCAGCGACGAGGTGTTGGTGATCGCGTTGCCCCCGATCATGAACTTCGGCACCACCGCCAGCCGCACGCTGGGCAACACTCGCCAGTCCAGCTTGGCTCCGAGCTGGCCACCGTAGATGTTGTTGGTGGTGGCCACGCCGAGGTCGATCGCACCGATCGCCGGATCACCGGAACCGCTGGTCAGGGTCAGCTGGTCGTCGACCTGGAAGAAGCGGAATCCGGCCAGCCACATCAGGTTGACCGGCCGCTCACGCGGGAGGAACTCGGGCCGTTCCCAGAGCGAGTAGATCCAGTTGATCTCGACGTCGTTGATGGCGTCGGCCCGCTCGATCCGCTGCTGGGCCGCGGCGGCCAGAAAGTCACCGGCCGGAATCGCCCCCACGGTCGCGCCCGGCGCCTGCGGAATGGCGTCGATGCCGGGTGGCCCGGAGGCTAACGAGGCCGAGTCGCCCATCTGATAGAGACCCCAGTAGATCACCTCTACGGCCTGTTGCTGACGCGGGCCGAACCACCGGCCGATGTGCAGATCGACGCCGCCCGGCCACCCGAAGCCGGCATCGCTGGTGACCAGTTGTCCGCCGGCAATCGGCTGCATGGTGGCGGCCCCGCTGGGGAGCGTGCGGGTCATCACGAGGCCGCTAGCGCCGGCGAACCAGCGCGGCCAGCAGCGCTCGCCCTCCGGATCGATGCACGAAGGCATGCCGTTGAACGCCGCGCCTGTGAACGGCTCGGCGACGTACATGGGCGGCGGCACGGCCTGGTCGGTTGCCGGCACCGGCTCGGCGGCGCGAGTCGCGACCAGGGCCACGAGCGCCAGGACGACGGCCGTGCTGGTGCGCGACGTGGAGGCTCTTCGACGGCGATGCATGGGCACCTGCGGGCAGGACTCGCGGAGACGGGCCGCAAGGGTCTTGACCCTGGGCCCCCGGGTCAAGGCCCCTTTCATCCCGACCCGCGCTCTGGAAAACTGCGGCAAATGGCGAAACCAGGAACCGGCCGAGACCGCCGTGCCATCGAGTCGGCCGATCCCCTCGACTGGCTCGAACGACGGGTCGACTACGAGCGGACGCCACCCGCCGGCGCTCCGGCGGCGGCATTCGGCCTCGGCCGCGTGCGTCGGTTGCTCAAGGCGATCGGCAGCCCCCACGAGCGGCTCCGGGTGGTGCACGTCGCCGGCACCAAGGGCAAGGGCTCCGCCGTGGCCATGATGGCCGCGATCCTGGAGGAGGCCGGCCACCGCACCGGCCGATTCATGTCACCCCACGTCCGCTCGTTCGGGGAACGAATCAGTGTCGACGGCATGCCGATCGGCAAGGACGACCTCCGCCGGGCCGTCGCCGCGATCCGGCCGGCCGTGGAGTCGATCGACCGGTCGGCGGCGCGGCGGGGCCGCACCGGGCCGACATGGTTCGAGATCATCACCGCCGCCGCGCTCGTCCACTTCGTCCGCGCCGAAGTCGATGTCGCCGTGCTCGAGACCGGCCTCGGGGGCCGGCTCGACGCCACCAACGTCTCACGACCGGTCGTGTCGGTGATTACGAGCATCAGTCTCGACCACATGGGACTACTCGGCCGCACCATCGGCCGGATCACCGCCGAAAAGGCGGGCATCATCAAGCGGGGATGCCCCGTGGTGAGCGGCGCGGTGCAACCGGCCGCCCGCCGCGTGATCGCCGACACCGCCCGGCGGCGACGGGCCCCGCTGCGGCAGGCTGGCCGCGACTTCACGACGACCTACGAGCCGCCTCCCCCCTCCACCGGTCCGCTCGAGCCTGGCTGGGTGGTTTTGAACGCCGCCGGCGGCAGCACCCGATTCCGCCTCGGCATGGCAGGCCGCCACCAGGCGGACAACGCGGGGCTGGCCGTGATGGCGATCCGCGAGTTGGCGGCCCGCGGCCTGGCCGTGCGGGAGGATGCCATCGCCATGGGCCTGGCCCGCGCGAGACTCCCGGCGCGTCTCGAGGTCGTGGCACGGCGACCACTGGTGATCGTGGACGGCGCCCACAACGTGGCGTCGATGAAGGTCCTGGTGGAGGCGGTGGGCAACGCCGTCGCCCGCCTCAGACCACGGGTGCTCCTGTTCGCCGCCAGCCGGGACAAGCAGGTCGAGGAGATGCTTGCCACGGTTCGGGGGGTCTGCGATGCCGTGGTGCTCACGCGCTACACGGCCAACCCGCGGGCTGCGGAGATCGACCGTCTCGTCGCCGCCTGCCGGCAGGCGGGGCTGCCGCAGTCCGCGGTCGCGGTCGCGGCCTCCCCGCGGGAGGGCCTGCGAATGGCCCGGGCGATCGCCGGCCCGCGCGGCAGCGTGGTCGTGGCCGGGAGTTTCTTCCTGGCCGCCGAGGTGCCTACGGGCCAGGAGGGCTGTCGTCCGTCGTGAAGACGGCGAGGGCCCGCGCCAGCACTGCGTCGATGTCGACCGGGAGCGGGCCGCCCGCTTTCGTCGCCCCGCTGCCCGGCGGCGGCACGAGATCCCGCCTCCGGCGCCAGTCCCGCAGCCGGTCGGCCGCCTCGGCGGTGGGTGTCACCTCGTAGCCGGCGGTGGGTCTCACGCCCCAGGGCTCGTCATCGCCGACGCCGGCCGCGCGATCGATGGTCTCGCGACTGGGCCGCGCGTATTCGGACGTCGTCAACTTGAGGAGGGCTTGGCCCTCGGAAAGCGGCAGCAGCGACTGCACCGTTCCCTTGCCGTACGTGCGGCTGCCGACGACCGTCGCGCGACCGGCATCCTGCAGGCAGGCCGCCACAATCTCGGCGGCGCTGGCCGAGAGGCCGTCGACCAGCACTGCCACCGGCACGTTCGCCAGCCGCTGGCCGCCACTGGCCCGCCGCTCCTCGAGGAAGTCACCTTCCCCAGACTTCGCGGCCCGACGGCGGCGTGTAGAGACGATCACCCCGTCGTCGAGGAACTCGTCGCACACGGCGACGGCGGCCTCGAGCAGGCCGCCCGGGTTGCCACGCAGGTCGATCACGAGGCCGCGCAGCCCGCTC
>VGYP01000243.1 GCA_016872955.1 Planctomycetota bacterium | reverse complement strand
GATCATGACATCGGATGACATAAGGGTCGAGACAAGAGCCGGGCGGGGCGGTTACACGCCGGTAGTCGCTGCGGTGGACGGTCCGAAGTCAAAGGAGTTTCGGCCTCTAACGTCTGAGGAACTGCTCGCTCATGATCGCGCGGTGCAATGCGCGCAGGAGGAGTTGGACAAATTGCCCGACGGCGATCTTACCGAGGGGACGCCAGCGGGAGGCGGCCGTAAGGCCGCTCGTGCGTTCTCGCTGCATGCGTATGGGATGGTGCAGTGGCGAGATCTGTTCTCTCCTAGGCAGCGCCTGTCATTGGCCACCATAGCCCGTAACACCCTTGAGGCTCATTCTGCTGTGAGGGCCTATGGCTACGGTGGGGTGTGGGTCGAAGCGATCACCTCTTATTTGACCTGCGGCTTTCAGCGGCTAGTCGATTTCGCCAACGTGAACGTGCAATGGAAGATAGACGTTCCCACCATAAACCATGCCCTCGTCCGGTTTGCGATTCAGACAACGTGGGACTTTGCGGAGGGCAATCCAATAGGTGTTATGGCGGGAAGTTACATAAAGTGTCTCGATCGAATTGCCACCGGTCTAGACACGCTGTGTGCGATGCCTAGGGGCATGCTAGCGCCGCAAGTACGGCGAGCGTCATCGACCCAGTCATTGCCCGCGGCGGACCTTATTGTAACAGACCCTCCTTATTACGATGCGATTCCGTACTCCGACCTAATGGATTGGTTTTATGTCTGGTTGCGTAGGTTGGGTGTCAGTATAGGAAGCTCGTTCCAGGAGGCAATGAGCTGTAAGCTTGGGCCGAAGTGGGATTCGGAGTCTGGGGATGGTGAATTAGTCGACGACGATACCCGTCATGGAGGCGACGGCGATGTCTCAAAGCGTGTTTACGAGGATGGGATGACGCAGGTTTTTATTCGATGTCATGAGAGTCTCGCGGATGCTGGTCGAATAGTGATTGTGTTTGCTAATAAACAGCCCGACGCGTGGGAGACTTTGGTTGCTTCGTTGATTAGATCGGGATTTGTCGTTGATGGGAGTTGGCCGATACAGACGGAACAGCCGAGTCGTATGCGGGGCATAGCGTCCGCTGCGCTTGCATCTTCCGTCTGGCTCGTCTGTCGCAAGCGGCACAATATCGTGCTTGCGGAAATGAGGGAGAACATCGGCGAGAAGCTGCGGACTTTCTGGGACGCCGGCATCCGCGGCCCCGACTTCGTCTGGGCCGCGACCGGCCCGGCGATGGAGGCCTACAGCAAGCACCCCGTCGTGCGGAAAGCCAACGAACCCAATGCCACGATGGGCGTGGGCGAGTTTCTCAACCATGTCCGTCGGATGGTCGTCGACTACGTCGTCGGCCAGGTCCTCTCCGGCGAGCAGGGCTCCGATCTTTCCGCAGCCGATCGGCTCGACGAGGTGACCGCCTACTACCTGCTCCACCGCAACGACTTCAAGATGGACGAGGCCCCGGTCGGTGCGTGCATCCTCTACGCCACGGCCTGTGGACTGTCCGACGCCGAGCTCGACCGGACCTGGGACATCCTCTCCCGCAGCGGCAGCGAGGCCGCGTCATCGGATGACGACGATGGCGACGAGTCGGAAGAGGCGGATGACGAGCCGGCCGAGGATTCCGGGGCCGGGGGCAGCAAGGTCAAGCTCAAGGCCTGGAATCAGCGCAAGGGCAAGAGCATGGGCTACGAGGCCCCCGAGGGGAGGCCCGTGCCGCTCATCGATCGCGTCCACCGCGTGATGCACCTGTGGAAGGAAGGGGACGTGAGCAAGGTCGACGACTACCTCGACGAACACGCCCTACGTCGGAGCGAGCTCTTCAAGCGGGTCGTGCAGGCCCTGATCGAGCTCTCGAGCGGCAGCGAGCGGGCGCTCCTCGAGAGCATCAGCAACCACATCGGTGCAAGGGGGGCGGTGCGGGATTCCGGTCCAGGGCTCTTCGACGGCGCCGAGGCCAGTGAGGCTGAGGCATGAACGTGATCTGCTACGTCGACGGCTTCAACCTCTACCACGGCCTCAAGAGCAAGGGCTGGAGGCGGTATTACTGGCTGGACCTGTGGGCGCTGGCGGAGCGATTTCTCAAGCCGGGCCAGGTGCTCACGCAGGTGGCGTATTGCACGACGCTCATCAAGCATGACCCGGTCGGCCAGCAGCGGCAGTTGGATTTCATCGCGGCGCTCTTGGCCACCAGGCCTGGCCTGAAGGTCGCCCATGGCCACTATCTCGCCAAGCCGATGAGGTGCTCGCAGTGCGGGAATCAGTACATCCGGCACGAGGAGAAGATGACCGACGTGAACATCGCCTGCCGGTTGCTGACCGATGCGATGGACGACAGTTTCGACGTGGCCCTGCTGGTTTCGGGTGACAGCGATTTGGTGCCACCGGTTCGGGTCATTCGGAACCGCTGGCCCAACAAACGGGTCATCGCCGTCTTTCCGCCGGACCGCTTCAGCGACGCCCTGAAGCGTGCATGCCACGGCCACACGGCGATCGGCGAAGACAAGCTCCGCCAGAGCCTGTTGCCGGAGCGGGTGGCTGTGAGTCCGGGGAGGGACGTGCAGCGGCCGGCTGGCTGGGTGTAGACGGGTACAAAAAAATAGACGCCCGCTTTCGCGGGCGTCGGGCCGTGCCTTGCGGCGCGGCGGGGTGATCGGTGTATCGGTCGGAAGGGTACCCCGGCTTGAGGGCCGGGTCAAGGGAAAGGATCAGTGGGATGGCGAAAGCAGCCTGGAAGCCTTGGCACGAGGTGGTCAAGCTCCGTGACGACTTGCGGGCAGGCGACCTGCCGCTCCACCTTTTCGCCGCCGACCTCTACGAGGTCATGATGCAAAACGGCAAGCGGCCAATCTACGAGAAGCCCGAGGAGTTCTTCTCGCTGACCTACCCCACCCACAACCTGCGGAGCCTGGTGCGGGACGTGGTGCTGCGGCTGGCCGGAAAGAACGACAAGGCGGTTCGGCAACTCGAGCTGACCTACGGCGGTGGCAAGACGCATACGCTGATCACGATGCGGCACATCGTGCATGATCCCGCCAAGCTGCCGGACATGCCCGCGGTCAAGGAGTTCGAGCAGGCGATCGGCCTGACACCGCCGAAGGCTCGTGTCGCTGCCCTGTGCTTTGACAAGGTTGACGTCGAAACCGGCTGTGATGTTCGATCACCCGATGGTTCCGTGAGGCGGCTCAAGCAGCCCTGGAGCCTCCTTGCTTACCAGATCGCGGGCGATGCGGGGCTCGCGTTGCTGCATGCCGAAGGAAAGGCTGAAGAGCGTGTCACGCCGCCAGCGGAGAATACGCTCACGCATTTGTTGTCCCTTCCACTGAAGGAGGGCATGGGCACGCTGATCCTCCTGGACGAGGTGCTCCTCTACGCGAAGGTGCGCTGCCATGCCGAGCCGGGGTTCCTGGATGTGCTGATCGGGTTCTTCCAGTACCTGACGCAAGCGGCGGCAAAGGTGGAGAGGTGCTGCATCGTCGCGTCGCTCCTGTCGAGCGAGCCGAAGGATCAGGCCGACGCGCTGGGCAAGAAGATCGTCTCGGACATGTACGACATCTTCCAGCGGCAGCGCGAGGAAGCGGTGCAGCCGGTGGAGAAGGACGACGTGGCCGAGGTCCTTCGCCGTCGCCTGTTCGATCCGAAGTCGGTGGAGCTCGGCCGGCAGTGGCCCCAGCACGTGATCGCGGCGCTCAAAGGCATCGCCGCGCTCGATGATCAGACGGCCAAAAGCGGCAGTGCATCGGAGGAGCGGTATCTCAAGAGCTTTCCCTTCCACCCCGAATTGACCGAGGTGTTCTATGCCAAATGGTCGGCGGGAATCGAGCGGTTTCAGAAGACCAGAGGCGTGCTGCGGACGTTCGCGCTCGCACTGCGAGAGGCTGGGAAGTGGGACGAGAGTCCGCTGATCGGGCCTGCCGTTTTCCTGAATGAGCCGAAGAAAGATGGCTTGTCAGAGGCCGCGCGGGAGCTGGTGTCGGTGGCGGACACGATCGTGTCTGACGGCCAGGCGACGCGATGGACAGGCATCGTGGAGAACGAGCTCGCGAGCGCCCGGCAGGTGCAGGCGGAGGCCGTGGGGCTGAAACTGCGGGAAATCGAACAGGCCGTGATGGGGACGTTTCTCCATTCACAGCCGACGGGCCGCAGCGCCAAGACACGCGACTTGATGCTGTTGATCGGCCCATGCCGACCGGACCGGATCGAACTGGAAAAAGGCCTCGCGCGCTGGGCGCGAGACAGTTATTGGCTCGACGACACGAACATGCCGGAAAAGGAGGGGCAGCTGCCCTCCGAGTGGCGGCTGGGGAATCGCCCGAACCTGAACCAAATGCAGTCGGCGGCAGCGGCGCATATCTCTACCGGCGAGTTGGCCGCCCGATTGATCGACGAGATTGGCAAGGCCAAGGCTTTGACCACCGGGGCGTCGGCGGCGGGCGTACGCGTCCACATGCTGCCTGCGAAGCCGAAGGACATCGAGGATGACGGGCTCTTTCACTATGCGGTGATGCCACCGAGCGCCGCATCGGAGTCCGGCAAGCCAAGCGCCGAAGCCGTTCGATTTCTCGATCAGACCAC
>VGYP01000242.1 GCA_016872955.1 Planctomycetota bacterium | reverse complement strand
GTGGCCTCCTGCCGCGTCTGTCCGGGCTGGATTTCACCCCCGGGCTCGGTCGAGATCGACTTCGCCCCCAGCTCGGCGGCCAGCCGCAGGGCCCGCTTGGTGTGCTCGCGGCGGATGGCGCGGTAGTGCGGATCGGGGTCCGTCCAACCGGGATGCCAGTAGGGCTGCCGCGGGTCGGCCACGGCGTTCATCATGAAGGCGTTGATGTTGGAGATCGTGAGCCCGTGCCGGCCGATGGCCCGCCGGATCGCCTCCTTCTGCGGCGCGAGCAGTCCGGCCGGCCAGGCATGCGGCACGTCGGCGAGCAGTTCGATGCCCCGGTATCCGGCGGCGGCGATGCGGGCAACCGCCTCCTCGACCGGCACGTCGAGGTAGGCGTTGGAGCTGAAGGCGAGCTGGAGCGGCATGAGAGGAATCCGGGGGCATCGCAGATTCTACCACCGCCGCGTCACGGCCAAAGGACGAGCCGTCGTTCGATCCAGTCGGGCCGCTGCGGAAGTCGCTCCAGTTCGGTGTAGTACATCGCCGCGGGGTCGACGCGGCGGTCCTCCATCAGGGCCACGTGCCGTGCCACCGGCGGCCACACCAGCACGCGCGGCAGCACGCCGCACCAGATGACCACCGTGAACGCCGCTCCCGTCAGCAGTCGCAGCGCGGCCCGACGTGGTGATCCACCGCGGCTCACGGCGCCACCGCCTTCCGAAACAGCCAGCCGAACGTCAGGCTCGCCATTGCCAACGTGAGGGCCAGATTGAGCGATTGCCCGACGAGGTAGAGCACGACGGGCCGGCCGCTCAACAGCACCGGGGCGAGTTCGTGAAAGTCGGTCTGCAGGCCCATGCAGACGAAGGCCGTGCAGAACAGCCAGCCGCGGAGGTGCTTCGTGAAGCCGTCGGTCGCGCCCTTGACCCAGAGGGCCGGCTCGGGGCCGAGCGAGTCGAGCCAGGAGCAGGCGAGCGACAAGGCCAGGAAGCCGAGGATGAACTTGGGAAATCGCGCCCAGCACTCGCCCAGCAGCGTGCCACGCGGGCCGGTGGCCGAGCGGTCTACCCAGCCGGCCCAGTAGACGGCGACCGCGAAGGCGATTAGCCCGATCATCGAGTTCTGGATCATCTTCACCGTGAAGGCCACGTCACCCTGCTCCTTGCCGAGCGTCTCGCCGGCGGCCACGACGGCCCCTGTGGAGTCGATCGCGCCTCCGATCCAGGCGCCGCTCACGATCGGGTCGAGGTCCAGCCAGCCGATCACCGGCGGCATCGCGACCATCATGATCACGGTGAAGAACAGCGACAGGCCGATGGCCAGCGAGATCTCCTCCCGCTTCGCCCGGCAGGCCGCACCGGTGGCGATCGCCGCCGACACGCCGCAGACGGACATGTCGGCCGAGAGCGTCATGCAGAGCGGCCGGGAGGGGATCTTCAGCCAGTGGACGCCCGCCAGGTACGTCGTCACGAGCACGATCGGTGTCACGATCCAACTGGTCAGCAGGCCCGGCAGGCCGAGCGCCAGCAGCCGGCTGACGAGCACTTCCGCCCCGAACACGACCAGCCCCGTCTTGGTGAAGAACTCGCCGAGGAGCGCCGGCCGAAGCCAGCCGGGGGCCCCCACGGCGTTGGTCACGAACAGCCCGACCGCGAAGGCCCAGAGCGGATACTCGAGGTTGTAGTACTTCACGAGCTTCTGACCGGCCAGCACGTAGGCGAGACAGGCGAGCGTGACAATCAGCACCGCCCCGGGCAGGAAGCCGCGGAGCCTGCCACCGACGAGCAGGGTGCCCGCAGCGCCGACGAGCGTCACCCAGGCCATGCCCAGCAGCACCGGGGCCGGAGCCAGGCGGCCGCTGGCGTCACGAAACGCATCGAGCGGCGCGCTTGCCCACGAGGCGGGCATGCCCACCGACGCGGCCAGCGGGGTCGGCCAGCCCTTCGACCACCGGACACGGCTGCCGGACTCCTCGGTCGGGCGCGATTGCCAGGTCACCGCCAGCGCCAGGAGCACCGCGGCCAGCCCGATCACGACCGCGGCCGTGTCCTCGTGCAGCCTTTTCCGCATCCGGTCGTCTCCTCTCGCAAGCCTATTGCGGCCTCGCGGCCCCGTCCCGGTCGTCCGTGCGGGGCTGGCCGGCCGCCATTGTGCCATCGAAGCTAACTCGACGCGCTGCGGTAGCGGGCCAGCGATCGCTGGAACACCACCCGTGAGGCGACGAGCGCGGCCGCGGCGGCCACGACGCTACCGAAGACCGGCCACCAGGCCTCCCCCTCCAGCGGCCGGGCCAGGACGCGGGCCGGCACGTTGACCACCAGCAGGATCGGGACGACGAAGGTGCAGGCCGCCCGGAGCGGCCCACCCCACGGGCCGGCGTAGATCTCGGCCGGGTAGCGGGAAACGTTGGTGAGGTAGAACCAGAAATCGTAGAGGCTCTGGTTGCGGCCCATGTGGATCGTGGCCGCCGCCAGCATGATCACCAACGCATAGAGGATGGCCACGCCGCAGAGCAGGACCAGCGGGTAGACCGCCCAAGCGAGCGGCGGCGGCGGCGTCTCGAAGCGCGACACCGCCCAGCCCAGCAGCACGATGCCCACGATCCCGTTGGCCAGGGCCGAGAAGTCGACACGGTGCATCGACAGCAGAAACTGCGCATCGAGCGGCTTGACGAGCACGGCGTCGAGCCCGCCGGTGCGGACCAGTTCGGTGAGCTCCTCGGCACTGGGCATGAACAGCGCCTGCACGATCGAGTTGACGATCAGACCCGTGGCGACGAACGCGAAGAAGGGCTCCCGCGTCCAGCCCGTCCCCTTGCCGATCTCCGGGGTAAAAGTGAACACCAGCAGGTAGAAGGCCAGGTTCATCGACATCCAGCCCAGGCTCGTCAGGCACTCCAGCAGGAAGTTGGCCCGGAAGGTCATGTCGCGGACGAGGCAGGCCCGCGCGAACGTGCCGAGGATCGCGAGTGAGCGTGCCACGTCAGCCTCCGAAGGCGCTGTACCGCCGAGTGCCGCGGGCCCAGGCAAGCCGGCAGGCGACGATCATCACGACCACCCAGGCCGCCTCGACCAGCAGCATCCGGGCCAGCCCGGCGCCGTGGATGTTGCCCAGCCAGATGGCGGCCGGGCCGTAGGCGGTGAACTGGAAGGGCAGCCAGGCGACGAGATCGGCCAGGCTGGTGCCGGGGATGCCGGTGGGGATTTCGGCGAGCATGTCGATGGGGAACATGTGGCCGGAGAGAAGGTACTGCACGAGCATGTAGCCGAACACGACGCTCGACACCTCCATGAACCAGAAGCCGAGCATGCCGAGCGTGGCCTCCATGAAGAAGCCGAGTAGGAAGGAAAGCAGCAGGGAGACGAGGAAGGCGGCCATGCCGGCCGCGTTGGGCGGTGGCGGAAAGAAGCCGCGGCACAGAAAGAACACGGCCGCAAAGGGGACGATGGCCACGGCATAGTAGACGAGTTTGTGGGCCACGCGGGTCGCCAGCAGGAAGGCGATGTAATCCACCGGCTGCACCAGGAACTTCTTGATCGACCCGTCACGGATGCTGCGGGCGATACCCGTGGCCAGGCCGGGCATGCTGGAGAAGGCGCGGGAGACCATCGTCAGCAGGTAGTAGGCGACGATATCGTCGCGGGAGTAGCCGGCCAGATCGCCCCGGCTCGTGGCCGAGAAGACGGCCGTCCAGAGGAACACCTGGGTGACGATCGGCAGGAACCGCATCAGCGTGCCGAGGGCGAAGTCGCCCCGATAGACCAGCCGCTCCTCGATCGCGATGGCGAGCATCGTGCCCCAGGCCCGCAGGGCCGCCGACGCTCCGCCCGATCGCCCTGCGCCGGTCCCGCTCACGGCGTCGCCTCCGCCAGTGGTCGCGTCCCGGCCCCGCCCTGCCGGAACAGGCCGGCCACGATCTCCTCCAGGGGTACGTCCTCCACCGACACGTCGCGGACGCCCTCGCCCCGCAGCAGGTCGGGCAGCACGTCGGCGATCCGGCTGCGATCGATCCGCAGGAGCACCCGCGGGCCGCGTATCTCGCACGGAAAGCCGAACCGCTCGATCCGCGACCGCTCCGGCTGCTCGTCGAAGTCGAGCGTCACGATCTTGTGCGTGCTGAAGCGGTCGACGATCTCCGCCAGCGACCCGTCGTAGAGGATCTCGCCGCCGGTGATCACCACCAGCCGTTCGCAGAGGGCGGCCACGTCCTTCATGTAGTGCGTGGTCAGGATCACGGTCATCCGGCGTTCCGACTGGACGTGCCGCAGGAAGGCGTGGATCGTGTGCTGGGCCACCACGTCGAGGCCGATCGTGGGCTCGTCGAGAAACAGCACCTCCGGCTCGTGCAGCAGGGCCGCCACGAGTTCCAGTTTCATCCGCTCGCCCAGCGAGAGTTCCCGGACGGGCTGGAACACGAGCTTGCCCACGCCCAGCAGGTCGACGAGTTCGTCGCGGGTGCGGGCGAAGCGGTCCGGGTCGATCCGATAGATTTCCCGGTGCAGCCGGAAGCTCTCGGCCGCAGGCAGATCCCACCAGAGTTGGTTCCGCTGGCCCATCACCAGCGCGAAGCGTCGTCGGAAGTCGTCGGCCCGCTCCCAGGGCACGTGCCCGAGCACACGGGCGGTCCCACGTGTGG
>VGYP01000241.1 GCA_016872955.1 Planctomycetota bacterium | reverse complement strand
CGGTCGGGGTGCTCGCCGCGGGCGGTCTCGAGCCACATGGCGCTGCGGGCGGCGATCATCTCCGTGGCCAGCAAGCCGGCGCCGCCGAACTCACGCACCACCTGCCGGTAGGCGTAGTTGGTGTAGCCGGCCATGGGAGCCTGCAGCACCGGTGGATCGACCACGACGGAGCCGATCTGCAGGGGCGAAACGGGGTCTGGAGCGGTCGCGGTCACGAAATCGAACCTCCGGCGACGGTCCTCCGGCATCGATCGTAGCAGCGCAGGAAACGGTTCTCCGGCCGCACTCATTCCGCCCGCGTCGGCACCGCGGGAGGCAGGGGGGTGTTGGCCGCAGCGGGCAGGACCTCGGCTGCCGGCCCGGACGGCCGCCATTGGATCGGCGTGTCGATCAGCATCGAGACGAACTGGTCATCCGGCAGGGCCAGTTCGGCGACGGCCATCGCGTACTCGGCGATCTCGAGGTTGTAGGTCCTGACGGCGTCCAGAAACCGCTCCTGTTGGTTGACGAGGGCGGCATGCGCCGCCACCACCGCCTCGATCGGTCGCTTGCCCTTGGCGTGATCGGCCTCGGCCATCGCCATCGCTTTCTCGGCCGCAGTCACGGCCGTCGCGCGGGCGGCCACCGCTTCATGTCGTGACGGCAGGCCGCGGACGATCGCGCGTACCCGACCGGTGGCGATGCGGTTGGCAAAGATGGCGTCGAAGTGGGTTTGGTAGGGATCGGAGCGGGCGATCGACCGGCCACGGCGCCGGTTCGCCCACCGGGAGACGGGCGAGATCAACGAGTTCCTGCTGCGCGGCCGCGAGCCGGGCCCGCGCTTCCGCGAGGTCGGCACGAGCGCCGGCGGTCGCCACGTCGAGCGTCGCCCGATCGTGCGGGTCGGTCCCCGGGGCCACGAGGTCGAGTCGCTCGACGGCCTCCGTGGCGGACCGCACCGTCGCGTAGGCCACCGACACCTTCCAGTAAGCCTGGACGATCCAGAGCCGCCGCGATCGGTCGCCGCTGCGGCCCAGTGCTTCCAGCAGCTGGAGCGGTCGTGTGTAGAGGACCGTCTCCTGCGGGGCGACAGCGCGACCGGGCGTGGCGGCCAAGGGTTCGAGCATCCTGGTCAGCAGGGTGGCGGCGTCGCTCTGCGGAGCCGGCTGGGTCGACGCGGGGGGGACCGACGGTGACGCGCCGCCGAACGGATCGACGGGTCGCACGGGAGTGCCAGGCTGCAGCGGCACGGGCTGCGGTGGCGCGTCGATGGCGGCGGGAGGCGGGGCCGTCTGAGGCACGACGACCGAGGTGGTTCCGTCGGCGGCCCGTTCCGGAGGGACGGGCGGGGGGGGAGGAAGAACCGCCACGGGGGGCGTGCCGGCGTCGGCCGTCTCGGCCGGCGGCAGATCGCCCGGTGGTGGCGAAGGATCCGCGGCCCAGCCGAGGCTGGCCGTGGCGAGGAGCGTGTGCAGGATGCAGATCCTGGCGACAGCGTGGGTGAACCGGCTCATGGGGACCTCCGAGGCCCACAGGCTCACAAACAGACCGCGCAGCGTCAACCTCATCCAAAAGCCCGTTTCACCGTTGGCTCCGAGGCGGTTTGGGCTGGCCCCATGTACTAGCGCGGCCGCGTGACGTGTGATGACCGCCGGGCAGGAAGCCCGGCGTTGCGAGGCGAGGTGCAAGCGACTGCACCTCCGCCTCGCCAAGGCTGCGGGGGCCATGGAAGGCCCCGCGGCCGTGTCGTTAGCTCGCCGCGTCGAGGTACGGGTCCTGGCTCATCTGGATATGCGACTCCGCCCGTTGTCGCTCCATGTACTCGAGCACGCGGCGCTGCCGACGATGCCGCGCCTCCACCCGCCGCTGGGCCCCCCTGAAGGTCGCCAGGAGTCGCTCGGAATTGCCGGCCAGTCGACCTCGCATCGCCGCCGCGATCTTCTGCGCCCGCTTCGGGCCGTAGGCCGAGATCAGGATCTCGTCGTCCAGCGCCACGTACTGCCGCCACGTGCCCGGGTCACCCTGCCGTCCGCATCGGCCCACAAACTGCCGGTCGATCCGCGCGGAGTCGTGCAATTCGGTGCAGATCACGTGCAGCCCGCCCAGTTCCGCCACCCCCTCGCCGAGCTTGATGTCGGTGCCGCGGCCGGCCATGTTCGTCGACACGGTGATCTGGCACCGCTGTCCGGCGCGGGCCACGATCTCTGCTTCCTGCGCGATGTGGCGGGCGTTGAGGATGGTGTGTGGTAGGCCGACGGCCTCGAGCAGCCGGGAGAGATCCTCCGACTTGTCGATCGAACGGGTGCCGACGAGCACCGGTCTGCCGAGGGCGTGAAGCTCGACGATCTCGGCCACGATCCGCTCGAGCTTCTGCGGGTAGTCGGCGGTGACCACGGCCGGCAGCCGCTTGCGGATGGCGGGCTTGTTGGTGGGCACCACGTCGACCGCCACGTCGTAGGTGCCGGCGAGTTCCCATCGGCTGGAGGCGATCGTGCCCGTCATGCCGGCCAGACGCGGCCAGCGGGCGAAGAGGTCCTGGATCGTGATCCGCGCGGCGTGGCCCGAGGGCACCGTCACCTCGACCCCCTCCTTGGCCTCCACGGCCTGGTGTAGGCCGTCACGCCACGTCCTGCCCTCGGCGGCCCGGCCGGTGAACTCGTCGATGATCACGATCTTGTCGTTCCGCACCACGTACTGCCGGTCGCGGACGTAGAACTGCCGGGCCTTGCACGCCCGTTCGACCGCGTCGTAGATCGCCAGCAGGCTCGTCGCGTCGAGTTCCGGCGGCCGGTCGAGCGCCCGCACCAGGCTGCGGCCCCGGGCGTGGAGTTCGCAGGTGTGTTTCCGCACGTCCTGCTCGAAGTCATTGTCCGGGACGAGTTCGGCGGCGGCCTGGGCGGCGAAGCGGAACAGGGCCTGCTCGGCCTCCTGGGCCTCGCCTGGCGGCGAGGCGATGATCAGCGGCGTGCGGGCCTCGTCGATCAGGACGTTGTCGGCCTCGTCGACGAGGGCGAACCAGTAGGGCCGCTGCAGGAGCTTGCTCGTGCCTCCGGAAGACTTGCCCATCAACACGGCCCCCAAGTCGCCTCGTCCCTCGGCGATCTCGCGACCCATCAGACGGTCTTTGAGGAAGTCGAAGCCGAACTCCTTCGCCGTGCCGTAGGTGACGTCGCGGGCGTAGGCCTGCCGGCGGGCGTCGAAGTCCATCTGCGATTCCACGATGCCCACCTTGAGGTCGAGCGCCTCGTAGATCGGTGTCATCCACTCGGCGTCACGGCGGGCCAGGTAGTCGTTGACCGTGGCGAGGTGGGCTCCCTTGCCCGCCAGCGCGTACAGCACCAGGGGAAGGGTGCCGACGAGCGTCTTGCCTTCGCCCGTCTGCATCTCAAGGATCGCCCCCTTCACGAGGGCCGCACCCGCCAGGAGCTGCACCCCGTAGTGCCGCAGCCCCAGGCGACGGCGGCCGGCTTCGCGGGTGGCGGCGAAGCTTTCGACGATCAACGAGTCAGGCGGCTCGCCGGCCTTGGCGCGGTACGCGAGCGACCGACCCAGCCGCCGGAGGGACGCATCGTCGTGCGCCTGCATCTCGGGCTCCAGCGCATCGACGGCATGGACGATCCGCCAGGTCGCGGCGCTGATCGCCGGCCTCGTCCCCGGCGCGACGCCTCCGAGCCACGCGAGCATCGGACATCATCTCCATTGGGCAAGCATTGCCACCCTGAAAATGATACCCGGCCCTGACCGGTGCGACCGTCCCCGCCATCCCGACGACGCCGGCTGCCGGCAAGGCCTGGCGTCGCGTCAGTATTTCGGCAGGCTGGTGGGCGGGGTGGCCCGCGCCGGGGGCAGCGACGAGGCGTTCGTTGCGAACGGGTTCCACGTGTTCGTGGTCGTCACGGTCTGCTGGGAGGCGGGCATCTGGGCCGTAACCTGCTGCTGGGCCGACTGCAGTTGGTTGTTGAGACCCTGTTGATACTGGCCGGCCGCGTTCTGCAACTGCTGATTGAGTTGCTGCTGCTGGCCCGCCACGGCCTGTTGGGTCTGAGCCTGGAGTTGGTTGGTGTATTGCTGTGCCTGGTTGGTCAGGCTCTGCTGGGCCTGGCCGGCCTGGTTCTGGAGTTGCTGGCCGTACTGCTGGATCGACGGTTGGGCCGTCCCGGTCGGTTGAGACCACGACCAGCCGTTCGCCGCCGGCTGAGCGGTCGGCGAGGCACTCTGCCACTGCGTCGCCGGTCCCGGCATCGGGGCGGCGGGTTGGGGCATGGCTGGGGCCGCCATGCCGGGCACCGGCGGGGCCGACACGGTCGGCGGGTAGGCCGCGCCCTGGGATGGCGTCGCCCAGCCGCCGTGTTGGGCCGGCTGGCCGATCATGCCCGTGGCGGGCGGGGCGACCGTGTTGGCGGTATTCGGGGTCTGGCAGCCGACCGCGCACAGCGTCGTCAGGGTGACGACGAAGGCGGCGGGCCTGTGGCTGGGCTGGACGGGGCGGCTGAGAGTGGGCACGGGCCAGAGCTCCGCGGGACAAAATGGTTTGGAGAGAATCCCTCGACCCAGACGATGGGGGTCGGGACAATAGCGTTTCTGGCCAGTCGATCCAGACCACTTGCCCGGGCCGCATGTCTTCCCAGCCCCCCCGGCTTTGCCATGCCCGCGCCCGATTCACCTGCCGATGGCCG
>VGYP01000240.1 GCA_016872955.1 Planctomycetota bacterium | reverse complement strand
CGAGGAGGGGGCACGTGAGTTCGTTGGAATGGAGCGGCGCGTCGCCGAGCCAGACCTGTCTGCGAGGGCAGACATCCGTGGAGACCCGTGGGAGAGCTGCGTCAGGGCGGCGGCTGGCAGTCGGGGGCCGCGGGAGAGATGCCGGCGGCGGCACGGTGGCTCGCCGTCAGGCTCGTGGACGCACTCGCAGACAACGTGGGGAGGGATTTCCCGTCGAACAACCGACCGGCCAAAGTGGCCATGGGAAGGAAGGACTCCTACGCCGGGGGGCCGGATTGCATCGCCGCACGCCACGCGGACGCACGTTCGCTTGCGATGCCCGTTCCTCCAGGCACGATGGAACGAACCAGGGCGCTGATCAGACGCATTCTGCTCGTGCAAAACCGACTTCGCAGCGGCCCAAAAAAAGTTTACGCTGCCCCGAGGCCGATGCGAAACTTTTTTCTCCACAAGAGGTCGGAAGCATTTCGCGTGCCGCGCCCGCTGCAGAACGGGTGTGACTGCCGAACAAGCCTCGGAAGTGCGAGCGAAGCCGGGCGTCCGGGCCGGAATCATTGAAAATCTGACAACGAGCCTGGTCGGACCGTCACGGCGGGTCGTTGGACGGGTACGTTTTTCAAAGAGGGAATCGACAAGCCGCGGCAGTCTCCACGGACTGCCACGGAAGACACGTTAATCTAGGGATCTTCGGAAAGCCACGCAACTTTCTGTGGGAGACGGGCGACAAGGCCTCCCAATCGGTCTCAAAGCCCACGAATTCGACTTTTTCATGGGAAAAACGTCCCCATGGCATCGGTAGACCCACCGGCAACGGTTTCCCGCGGCGATCCGACGCGGCCGGCCTTGCACTGGCCATGGGGTGACCGTCTCGAGCTCGATGCAGGCGAGCAGATGCTCGCGGCGTGCCGTTTCGACCTCGACGGTCGGATGCAGTTCACCGAGGGCTGGCTGGTCCTCACCGACCGCAGGCTGTTCGCGGATCCGCCCGCGTCGGCTCCGGATGGCCAAGCCACTCTGGCGCCGCAGTCGTGGCCGCTCGACGCCGACACGCGGATCGACGTCCACATGCGGTCCTCCCTCGGCCGCCTCGAGTTGTCGCAGCAGGGCACCATCGTCGCCCGATGGCTGTTCACCGCCGCGCGGGCCAAGGGCGTGCATGCGATCGAGGACGCCTTCGATGCCCGTGTCGGTGCGACGTCGATCCGGCAGTCCCAGACGAGCGACGTCGGGGCCGCGGTCGACATCGCCGCCGAGCAGCATGCGCCACCGGCCGCCCGCGGTGGTGGCGAGGACGAGTTGGCGGCGGACGGTGGCAGTCAAGCGTCCTGGCGAGCGCTCAGTCGGCTGATCGTGTTCGCGAAGCCTCTCTGGCCGATGGCGCTGCTCGGGGTGCTCCTCTCGCTGGCCAGCACCGCGGCCGTGCTCGTGCCCCCCTACCTCACCATGCCGCTGGTCGACGATGTCCTGATCCCGAGGCAGGCCGGCAAGACCGTGCCATTCGCAACGGTCGGGTGGTATCTCGGCTGGCTGACGGCCGCGGCGATCGCGGCCTGGCTGCTGGCCTGGGTGCAGACTTGGACGCTCTCGTGGGTGAGCGAGCGGATCGCGGCAGGTCTGCGGGTGAGAACCTATTCCCACATGCAGCGGCTGTCGCTCGATTTTTTTCAGGGCCATCGCACCGGCGACCTCATCTCCCGCGTGGGCAGCGACACCGACCGGATCAATATCTTTCTATCGGTCCACCTGCTGGATTTCGCCTCGAACGTCATGCTCATGGCCCTCACGGTCGCCGTGCTAGTGTGGCTCAATCCGCGGCTCGCCCTGCTCACGCTGCTGCCGTTCCCCTTCGTCGTCTGGCTCGTCTACGCGGTCAAGGAGCGTCTGCGGCGAGGGTTCGGGCGGGCCAGCGTGGCCTGGGGCGACATGACCAGCGTGCTCGCCGACACGATCCCAGGCATTCGCGTCGTCAAAGCGTTCGCCCAGGAATCCCGTGAGATCGACCGCTTTGCCGCCGTCAACGACGACGTGCTCGAGAGCAACGACCGGGTGAACGTGGTGTGGTCGTTCTTCGGTCCGCTCGTCACGCTGTTCAACGAAATCGGCCTGCTCTGCGTCTGGGCCGCCGGGGCGTGGCTGGTGTTCGGAGGGGGCGTGACGGTCGGTGGCCTGACCGCTTTCCTGGCCTACATCGCCAAGTTTTACGGGCGCGTCGAGTCGATGATCCGGATGGTGCCCGCGACGCAACGGGCGGCGGCGAGTGCCCAGCGGATCTTCGAGATCCTCGACTGCCGGCCATCGGTCGCCGAAGCACCGCAGGCCGTCAAGCCGGGGCGGGTGCGGGGCCGGATCGAGATCTCCGGCCTGCACTTTCGCTACGGCACCCGCGAGGTGCTCCACGGCATCGACCTGGTGATCGAGCCGGGTGAGATGATCGGGCTGGTGGGCACGAGTGGATCGGGCAAGTCGACCCTGGCCAACCTGGTGTGTCGCTTCTACGACCCGTCGAGCGGTTCCATCAAGGTCGACGGGATCGATCTCCGAGACATCGCCATCGAGGACTACCGCCACAATCTCGGCTGCGTGCTGCAGGAGCCGTTCCTGTTCTTCGGCACGATCGCCGAGAACATCGCCTACGGGATGCCCACCGCCCCCCGGGAAAAGATCGTGGCCGCCGCCCGGGCCGCCGGAGCCCACGAGTTCATCTTGGCCCAGCCGCTGGCCTACGATTCATGTCTCGGCGAACGCGGTATCGGGCTCTCGGGGGGTGAGCGACAGCGGCTCTCGATCGCCCGTGCCCTGCTGGTGGATCCGCGGATTTTGATCCTCGACGAGGCGACGTCGAGCGTCGACGCCGAGACCGAAGCCGTGATCCAGGCCGCCATCGACCGGCTTGTGACCGGCCGCACCACGATCGCGATTGCTCACCGTCTCTCCACGCTGCGGCGGGCCAATCGGCTGGTCGTGCTCGATGGAGGCCGGATCATCGAGATCGGCACGCATGACGAGCTGCTGGCCCTGGACGGCATGTACACTCGGCTACACCGTGCCCAGATGGAGGAGGCTGAGTCTGTCGCGGGGGCCTGACGCCTCCCTGTGGGTCCACGATCATGCACGACCTCACGACACGCTCGACTGGGCCTGCGGCCGCCGCTGACTGGCGGCTCGAACGACGGCCGGATGGCCGGCTCGATTTCATCGATGGCGGCGGTGGCCGTCACGAGAACGTCGACATCGTGCGAGCGTTTCCCGTCTCGTCACCCGGCGGGCCGGCAGCGGTCGTCACGGCCGATGGTGGCGAACTGGCGTGGATCGATGCGATCGCGTCCGTCCCCGGCCCGCTAGGGGCGCTGCTGGAATCGGAACTGACGCAGCGGGAGTTCCTGCCGCGAATCGTGCGGCTCGAGTCGGTGTCGGCTGGTGAGCCCACGGAATGGACCGTGGTCACCGACCGGGGCCCGCGGCGGTTCAAGGTGTCGCACAGCGACGAGTTCGTGACCCACCTCGATGGCAGCGCGTTCGTCACCGACACCCACGGCATGCGATACGTGATCCCGAGCGTCGCGGCCCTCGATGCCCGCAGCCGACGGCTGCTCGAACAGCAGGGCTGAAGCCCGACCGTGACGGCCGGAACGGATCGCCCGTGATGGCCGCGGCCCCCCAGCCTTCCGAGTATGCCAGCGACGCCGGAAGATGGTTGGGTTGCACCGTTCGTGCGGGAGACGCGGGCGAAAAAATGGCCGGACGAGCCTGTTTTTCCTGAACCGGACGCTTGAAGGTCTCGTCCGGGGGATTAGTCTCAACGGTGATTTTTGGGAAGCACTTATCAGGAGCCTCGTCATGCCCTCGTCTGCTGCGCGGAAGAACGTTTCCGGCCGCCGGCTGTCGCCGGTCTGCGTCGCCGTGTTGGTCGGCGTGACCATCGCCGGTGCCCGGCCCGTCGTCGCCCAGTGTTGCGGAGGCGGCGTGGTCGCCCCGGCCCCGACCGCCGCTCCGGTCCAGACCTACCGCCTCGACTATCAGACCGTGTACGACGAACGGCAGGTGAACGCCTACCGTGTCGACTACGAGACGGTGTACGACGCGCGGACCTACACCGTGCAAAAGCCGGTCTGGGAGACGCAGACGCAGGAGCGTCGCTACACCGTGCAGCGGCCGGTCTGGGAGACGCAAACCCGCGAGGAGCGGTCGACGGTCATGAAACCCGTCTGGGAGACCGTGGTGGAGGATCACAGCTACGACGTCACCCGCGACGTCGTCGAGACGAGCACCCGAGACGAGTCGTACACCGTCATGAAGCCGGTCTACGAGACCGTGGTGCAGCAGCAGGTGCAGACGGTGCGTCGGCCGGTCTACGAAACCAGCGAGCGGGAGCAGAGCTACATGGTGGCCGAGCCGGTCACGACGATGCACACGGCCTACTCGGTCGGCAGCCAGGCCATCGACACCGTCACGCCGGTCGTGCAGCCGGGCGCGACGTCGCTCGGCTGGGTGCCCGGCACGTGGGCGGTGGATCCCGCCACGGGCATCGCCGTGTGGCAGCGGGGTGGCTATGCCTGGCAGATGGGCCCGACCGCGGTCGTCAATCAGGTGAACCGCACCTACAAGCCCGTCTACACGCCGGTCCAGGTTCCGCAGACCTCGTACGTCAATCGCGTCGTCACGCAGCGGGTGCCGGTCCAGACGGTACGGTATGTCGACGAGCAGGTGGTCCAGCAGGTGCCGGTC
>VGYP01000239.1 GCA_016872955.1 Planctomycetota bacterium | reverse complement strand
GGCGTAGCCCGCCGGCCGCAGGCCGCCCGGCAGGAGAAACCGGTAGCTCGGGAGTGTGGCGGCCGTGAGGTCAGTGATCGCGATATCGGCGAAGCCGGCCCCGGCGAACTGGCTCGCGAGGAGGCTCGGGCTCGACCATGGCTCGGGCCACGGGCCGTAGGCGGCGAGGAGATCGAGATGCACCGCGCGGGCCGCGTCGTCGTCGGCCGGTGGCAAGAGCAGGATATCGGTGACTACGAGCCGACCGTCAGGCTTGAGCACGCGGAACGCTTCACGCACAAACGCCTCGCGGGAGCGGAAGTGAAACATCGCCTCGATGCAGAACACGCGGTCGAACGATGCGTCGGCGAATGGCAGTCGGCAGGCGTCCGCCTCCACCCAGCGGAGGATCGTGTCGGGCCGCTGCCGCAAGCGGTGGCAGGCGTCGAGCTGCCGCGGGTCGAGGTTGACGCCGGTGAGTTCGAGGCCGCGATATCGCGCATCGAGCGCGGCCACGAGGCCGCCCAGGCCACAGGCGACGTCGAGCACCGCGAGGCCGTCGTCGAGCCGGGCTGCCCCGATCACGAGATCGTCGAGCCGGGCCTGCGCGGCGGCGAAATCGGCGGCTCGATCGTTGGCTCTATCAGCGGCTGTACCCGGCGGCCAGACGCCGAGGTGGATCGACCGGCCGGCCCGGCCGGAGGCGTGCGCGGCGAGCATCGCATCGAGATAGAGAGGCACGGCAGCGGTCACGACTTCACCCCCAGCAGTAGATGGCCCGGCGGTCGAGCGCGTGCGACATAAAGCTGCACGCCGTCCAGCGGGTCGTGACGCCCTCGACGGGCGTCACGCGGTGGTAGTGGCGGCCGGAATCCACGATCACTAGGTCGCCGGGCGCAAGCGGCAGGAGCACCGAGCGACACCGTGACAGGTCGGGCCGCAGGAAGGTGGAGCCTGCGGTGATCGGCACGCGGGCCGACACGGGCACGACATGGTCATAGACCTCGAGCACGCCGCCCCCAGCAGGCCGGTTGAAGGCGAGCACCATCGAAAAGAGATCGTCGTGAACGAGCGTGAGCAGGTGGTCGTATGAGGGGTTCAGCGCCTGCTCGTTGTCGCAGTGGGGCGGGATGTAGCCGCCGGGGCCGTGGCCGCGAATGGTGGTTACGTGATACCGCTCGCCCGGCTCGGGTCCTGGCGGCGGGCGATAGACCCGGCCCTCGTCGAGCGCCGCGAGCAATGCGAGGATACGATCACTGAAACCCAGCCCCGGTGGAAAGATCGCCTCGAGTCGGCGGACGAAGTCGGGCTCCTCGGAAAAATAATCCGGCAGGCCGCCGGCGAGGAGGTTGAGGTTCTGACCGTAGAACCAGCCGTTGAACTTCGCCGGGAACGTCGTCCGCCTCACGCCGGCCATCACCCCCTGGCCGTGGATCGCCTGCTCGAGTTCCTCGGTGGCCCGCGCCATCTCGTCGGCCTGATAGACGCCGCGAACGATGACGGCCGTGAGCCGCCCAGCGCGGACGTCAGTCACCGCGGCGGGATGCCGCGGGGCGTCGGCCGCAGGTATGTCGAGCACGTCGAGCGGGGCGGATGCGGTCATGCGAGCTCCACGCCGGCGGGCGGCGGAAAAGTCCAGAGGAAGTCGCCGCTTTGCCCCCCTTCGCGGGCCGCCTCCGCGTCGAGGAACCGGCAGGCCTCGGCCAGTTCGGCGGCCGTCCAACCGAGGCACGACCGCATCTTCAGCGACACCGGATCGTACTCCAGCCGGTGCTCCGGCGGCGACCGCACCATCAACGCCGAGGGGAGCACCACGCAGTGGTAGACGCGGAGCGTGCAAGGAAACGACCGGGCCCGCTCAAACGTCGCCCGGAACGTCCGCGGCCCGTCGCCGGGGAGGCCCACGATGATCTCGATCGCCACGTGGCCGAGTCGCCCGAGGGCCGCCACGTTGTCGGCGAACCGCCGCTCGTCGAACGACCGCTCCACCGTCGCCAGGGCCGTCGGGTCGAACGACTGCAGGCCCACGCCGATGAGCGGCTTGCCGACGCCGGCAAGGAATTCAAGGTGGCGGTCAGCGATCCGCGCCGGGTACACCTCGCAGATCAGCCGCCGGTCGCGGAAGAAGCCCGTGTCGCGGGCGGCGGCGGCGAGCTCGGCGAAGGCGGGCTCGTTGAGATTGAGGCCGGCGTCCACGAGGATCGCCCCGCGGGGCGCGAGCCGCTCCGCAGCGGCGAACTCCGCCGCCAGGTGGCCGCGGCTTCGCACGCGGCGCGGCGAATCGAGCACGCCCCACTCGCAGAACGCACAGGTGAACGGGCAGCCCCGGTAGGTCTGCAGCACGACGGGCCCGCCCGGCGGCACAAGCCCGTCCACGTAGGGGCTTGCGAGATCGTCGAGGTGTTCGAGCGGCCGCGCGGGCGAGCGGCTCCAGCCCGCCGGGCCATACACGGCCACGCCAGGGATCCGCAGGAGCGACTCTGGGGAGCGGTCCGTGGCCGCGACGATCTCCGAAAACGTCCGCTCCCCCTCGCCGGTGGCGAGCGCGGCAACGAGGGGCCGCAGATCCTGAAAAGGCGGCTGATCGAGCATCACCGGCTGCGCGGAGGGACCGCCGAGGACGATCACTCGCGCCGGTTCAGTGCGGTGCAGGCGGCGGATCACGTCGGCGAACAAGGGCAGCGACCAGAGATAGGTCGAGAAGCCGACGACGTCGGGATCGAAGTCCTCGATCGCGTCGGCAAGGTCTTGTGTCGTCGCGGCGACGAGATCGAGCACGAGCACTTCGAGATCGGCGAGGCCCACGGCACGGAGCGTGGCCTCCACCATCCGCAGGCCGTGGTTCGAGATCCGCTCGGGGAGTGCCGGGTCGGGGGCCGGATGAACCGCCACGAGGCACACCCGTCGGCTGACGCGCCTGCTCACGATGTATGCGGTGGTCGCAGTATCCACGCAGTGCCCCTTTACTACGCGACGCCGGCTGGCGGTCGTTGCCCGACGCCGGGGAACGACCACCAAAAGTTTCCCGCGGTTCCACCGCACCGGGTGACCTCCGCGGTAAGGTAGGCCCGCATGTCGAGCAGGCTCTCGGCGGTCCAGCCTTCACACGACTCCATCGCCAGCGTGAGCGGCGAGAACTTCAGGTTCCACTCCGGCTCGCTCCGTGTGAGCAGCGCGTCGGGCAGAACGAGGCAGTGGTAGACCCTGACGCCCACTCCGAGGCTGCGGGCATAGGCGAGCGTCTCGTGGAACCCGGCGGGGCTGTCGGTCGGCAGGCCGAAGATCACCTGCACTTCCATCCCGGCCACCACCGACTTCAGCCGCGCGATCGCCGTCTCGAAGTGCTCTGGGCCGTAGGGCCGCTCCAGGTTCTTGAGCACCTGCCGCTGCATCGACTGCAGGCCGACGCCCAGCCACGTCGGCCCGCACTCGGAAAGAAACTCAAGGTGGTCGTCGGAGATCTTCGCCGGATAGATCTCGCACCAAAGGCCGGTCTGCTTGAGGAAGCCCACCTCCCGCTCGGCGGCCGCGAGGTTGCGGAAGGCCGCGGCGTTGAGGTTCAGTCCGGAGTCGACATGGAACACCGCCCGCGCTGCGTGGGCCGCGAGCCCCTCGAGTTCGCGGATGAGATACTCCCGCGAGAAGACCCCAGCGGCGGCGTCCATCACGCCCCACTCGCAGAACCGGCAGGAGACGGGGCAGCCGCGGAACGTCTCCAGATAGCCCACGGCGCCGTAGCGCATGAGCCCCATCTGGTAAGGCGACGGCAGCCGGTCGAGGCTCCGCTCGCCACGGGGCCGGTCGGTGGCATGCCAGCCCGAGCCGGAAGGGATCTCAAGGCCGGCGACGCCGCGAAGCGCAACTGGCAGGTCGGCGCGGCGGGCGCCCGCGGAAACGAGCCGCACGATTGCCGCGAAGGCGTCCTCTCCCGCGGTCGTCACGAGCGCATCGGCGTATTCGGCGGCCGGGCCAAAGGGGGCGCGGTTGAGCAGCGCGATCCGGGCCGACGGCCCGCCACAGACGATCACGGTCTCGGGCAGTCGGCGACGGATCTCCCGCGCCACCTCGACGAGGCACGGCGTGGACCAGACGAAGAGCGACAGGCCGACGACCTCGGGTGCCCGGCTTACTATCGCGTCGACGTAGCCCGCCACGTCGGACCGATGCTGGTCGACGATCGGCACCTCGACGCCGTCGAGCGACGGATCGGCGAGCACCGCAGCCTGGATGCGGTGGATGCCGTAGCTCGGCAGCTCGCGGGAGTGCTCGCCCGCGTCCACCTCGGGCGTCATGCAGGCGAGCGCGACGCAGCGGAGTCGCCGCGGCGGCGCGTTGTGCGCGGTCTGTGGCATGACGATCATCTCGACACCTCGCGGGCTGCGGCCGAGTGTTTGAGCGGGGGTTTGACAGCCTGGATCAGCATCCAGGGCATGTCCGACATGATCTCCTCGTGCTCGATACCGCTCCAGCCGCCATCGGCGAGCCGACGCAGGTAGTCGTCAGGCTCGCGGTAGGCGTGCCAGAACATCCACACCGGCAGGTCGCCGAACGCGGGGTCGAGTTGGTCGGCGGCGGGCCGGCGCCGCTCGAAAATCACGAGCCGCCCACCGGGCTCGATCCCGGCGAAGATCCGCGCCAGCAGTTCACCGACGGCCTGCTCGGGCCAGTCGTGAAGGAGGGACTTGCAGACGACGAGATCGTGTCCGGGGGGCAGCGGGTCGCGACGCAGGTCGAAGTGCACGAACCGCACCGGGGGCGCG
>VGYP01000238.1 GCA_016872955.1 Planctomycetota bacterium | reverse complement strand
CTCGGGAGGATGTGCGGCGATCTCGTGCGGGGCGGCGAGGGTGAGCAACTTGAGCGGCTCGCGGCCGAGGTGGAAGCCATCATGCTCGAGCGGAAGCAACTCAAGCCCAACCTCGACTGGCCGGCCCCGCGTCTACCATGCCTTAATGCTCCCCGTGAAGGTGTTCACGCCGATCTTCGTCGTGGCCCGCACGAGCGGCTGGGCCGCCCACGTCATCGAGCAGGTGGGGGACAATCGTCTGATCCGCCCGCTGTCGGCCTACTGCGGCCCCGCCGCCCGCAACTACGTGCCGCTGTCGGCCCGTCCGTCGAACCCGCCCGCGGGCGGGTAACAGGCCCTGGGCGGATGCCGCCGCAGGATGCGGCGATCGCTGCCTGTCGCAGCCATCGGTCCGCCCCCTGGCACCAGGCCGTCGAAGGCTTTTGTCCCGGCCCGTGAGAGCGCGTCCGGCTTCCGCGGGTCGCCGGCTCGGGGGCGGCAAAGGTCACCGCTCCGCGATCCTTCGGATTGTCGCTGATGGACGAAGCGGCTATCAGCTCCTCGAGCGTTCGCCGACCCCCGTCGCCTACCCCGTCTGGTTTGCTGAAGCGTCGCTCCAGGCACCCCAGAGAAGCTCTAGCGAGCGGGCTGCAGGCTGGCCGCCCGGTCGGCCGGCGGAGTCGCCGCGCCGCCGCCTGCCTGTTCGATCTCCGCCTGCACCGTCACCACCGGCACGGCACCCTCGCCAAGGTCGGTGGCGATCCGCAGTTCCCGCTCGACCTTGCCCGCCGCCTCCCCCGCCTGGAACGTCACGGGCAGGATGTGGACGCGGGCGGCCGTCGTCTTCGGTTCGCAGGTCAGGCAGCCATCGGAGCAGAACACGCCCGTGATCTTGAACTCACGGGTCGCCCGGATGACGATGTTCTTGGTCACCGTGTCACCGGCCGGGACGGTGCCCAGGGCGAGCAGCTGGGGACTGACCGTCACCTCGGCGACCACGCGGCCTTCGACGTCCATGGGGATTTGTGTTGCCCGCGGATCGTTCGTCACCAGGATCAGCTGGCCCTTGATGTAGCCTGCTGGCGCCGTTGGCTTCAGTCGTGTGGTCAGGTCGTAGACGGTCTTCGAGCCGCTGCGGGCGGCGGACGAGAGGGAGACCTCGAAGTTCGCATTGGCGCTGCGGACGTCCTTGATGTCCCAGGGGGTCGAGCCGATGTGGGTGACGCGGACCTGCCGCTCGGCTCCCTTGCCCAGGTCGACCGTGCCGAGGTCGACGAAGGGAGGATCGAACGTGACGTCGCCGCGGATATTACCCGCCACGCGCAACTGCACCTCAGCGGAGAACGGTCGGTCGAAGGTGACCGTGAGCGTCGCACCGTGCTGCCCGAGGAAGGTGCGGGTGTTGAAGGTGGCGACCACCTCGGCCGTCTCGTGGGTTTTGAGGTCCCGCGCGGTGATGCTCGGCGAGGTGCAGCCGCAACTCGTGCGGACGCCGACCACGTGCAGGTCTTCCTCGTAAAGGTTTCGGAGTACGAAGCGATACTCGGTCTTCGAGCCCTTGGCGACGGTGCCGAAGTTGTGGCTCGTCACCGGGAACATCTTGCGCGCCCACTCCTGGGCCGGCGTCGTGCCGGACAGGTAGGTCAGCAGCAGGGCTGCGAGCGCGAGACGCCGTGCGGAGGACTGAACGCCAATCATGAGGCGACCCACAAGGGGGCCTGTTCCGGGACGGCTCCAGGGACGGAAGCGTAAATTCTGCATCGGATGAGTGTCAAATGGTAGAGGGGGGCGGGGTCGGCCTCGACGGGACGAATCTTTTGAAAGTATCCCCCCGCGGCGTGCCGAAAGGAATCCTTCGGCCCTGGTTTCGGCCAAAAAAAGGTCTTTTGCCCGGCACGACCGCTACAGACGCTGCGGTTTCGTAGACTCGGGCCTGGGCCCGCCTGCGATCGTCGGGTGGCGACGGTGCCCGCGGGGGCGTAACGGTATCGACCGGATGCTGGAGGTACGAATTGCGTGTCGTGGTTGGTCGGCTGGCCACGTTAAAAGTCGACCAAGCTTCAATTGCCGAAGCTCAGTTTTCTCTGGCTGCTTAGTTAAGTAGCCCCGAGCGATGGCCCCAGTCGGAAGGGCCTCCCAATCGGTCGCCAAATCCGACTCGCCCCGATTCACCGCCTGGTACGGCCGGGGTCAAATTCGTTCCGGGCTGGTTCGTGCCGCACCCTGTCGGCCGGGGGCATGCGAACGACATTTAAATCGACCGGACACACACGTAGACGTTCGTATCGAAACATCACGGGACGCGGGTTCGACTCCCGCCGCCTCCATGCCGGCCGTCACGGCGCCCGTCGCCGTGACGGCCGCGTCGATGGGGAGCACACGGTAGTCAGGCTGGCTACGTCGGCGCGCAAAGGCCCCCGGAACGGTCCAGGTCCCAGGGGGGCGGAGAACCTGAACCGTTTCCGGGAGCGATTGGACGGTGCTGGGCTCGGCGGCGGTGGGCGGCCTCCATGCCGCCACCGACGACGAGGGGGTGTTCCTTGCGGTCAGCCCCTTTGGCCTTCAGGCGGGGGGACATTAGACAGGTCTTTTTTAGTGGTCAAGGCCGTTCCCGGGCCTCGTGGCTCGGCCTTTTTCCGATTCCTCATCTCGGCCCTGGTAAGCGAGCGAAGCGAGGACGGTTGGCGGGGCGGCGCCGACGGTGATCTGGGCGTATCATCCTTGACTCACCGTCCGTCGTCGCTTCTCGAGGATCGCCATGACCACCATCAAGCCGCTTGCTTCTCCCGGCATCACTGACGCCGGCGCCCCGCCCTCCGCGGAGGCCTGGGCCGCCGCGTTTGCGGCCGCCCTGCCGTACGAGCAGTTTCTCGAACGCCATGCCACCCCGGAGCAATCGGAGCGGTGGCGCGGTCTTCACGACCGGGTCACCCTGACGACCGCCCAACGGGCGTTGCTTGGGGGCTTCGTGCGGCGCATGCCGGTGCTGGTGTTGGCGGGTGCCTGGTGCGGGGACTGCGTCAACCAGTGCCCTGCCTTCGCCCGCTTCGCCGAGGCGACCACAGCCATCGATCTGCGATTCCTCGACCGCGACGCCCTGCCCGAGATCGCGGCCCACCTCACGGTCTGCGGAGGGCAACGGGTGCCGGTGGTCACATTTTTCAGCGAGGACTTCACCCCCGTGCTCTTCTACGGCGATCGCACGCTCTCGGCCTATCGGGCGGCAGCGGCCGCCCAACTCGGCGAGAGTTGTCCGAGCGGGGCGGTGGCCCCGCCGGCCGACGCGATCTCGGCGATGGTGTCCGATTGGCTCGACCAGTTCGAGCGAGTGCAACTCATCCTCCGGCTCTCCGGCCGGCTGCGGCAGAAACACGGCGACTGACGTATGACCATGAAGGAACGCTGGACCGTCTATCCGCTGCTCTTGTTGGCCATCGGCCTGAGCGTGCGGGACGAACTGATCGGTCGAACGGACGCCTCACGCGACACGATCACGGCGGAGGCCGTCGTCTGTCGGGAACTGGCCATTCTCGGCGACGACGACGGATCCGGTGCGCTCGCCCCGATCGTCTTGCACGCTGGCCGGGCGGAGGGGGGCGGTGGCGGGCGGATCGAGATCCGCGACGCCGACGGCATCGACGCGATGGCGCTCGGCACGTCCGCGGGATCGCGGGAAGGGGCCGTCGAGTTCTTTGGTGGGCAGGCCCAGTTGCTCGGCACGCTCGGCCCCAAACGGGAGGCGGCCGTCCCGCCGGCCTCGCTTGAACCGCCGACATCGGCTGACTGATCGACCCGAGGGTCGAGTACGCCCGGAGGGGCTCGAACCCCCAACCCTCGGTTCCGAAGACCGATGCTCTATCCAATTGAGCTACGGGCGCTTGCCTCTCGGATCGTAGCGGTTTTGAGGGCGGACCACCATCGTCGGCGGACGCCGCCCCGTTTCTTGCGACAGGGGTTGGCGGCTATGCTTGACTACCGGAGGTGACGTTCGAGACCCGGGGCAGGTCGGCGGACGTGAACGATCTTATGGCCTTTATCACGCTGCGCGTGCTCCACGGCGCTGACCGGGGCCGCGTGTTCGAGCGGGTGTCCACTCCGGTGACGATCGGCCGGGAGGAGGGCAACTCGATCCAGCTCAACGACGAGCGGATCAGTCGCTACCACCTCAAGCTGCAGTCCGACAACGACAAGATCGTCGCGACCGACCTGGAGAGCACCAACGGCACGAAGGTCAACGGCGAGGACATCCAGGTGAGGATCGTCCGCGACGGCGACATGATCTCGCTGGGTCGGTCGCTGCTGCTGGTCGGTTCGCACAGCGACATCGACCGGCGCATCGCCGCCCGCCAGCCGGAGGGGGAAAACGGCCGCAGTGCCCAGCTCCGCGAACGCATCCGCCGGATCGCATCGCATCACTCGGACGTGATCCAGGATCTGGAGTCGGTACGATCGCCGCTCTTGCCGACCGAGCCACCGCCGCTTCCCGACCGGCTCGGGCCGGCCCAGGTGGCGCAACTCAGCGAGCTGCTGGAATACGTGCAGAACGTCCTCCGCTCCGCGACCGAGAACGCCGTCATGAAGGGCCATGCGGAGCGGGTGGAGCTCGAGTTTCCCGACTGGCAGGCGATTCTCGACCTGCAGGCCCGGCTGGCCAGGCTGCTCCGGGACATCGGCCAGCCCAACGCGGACTGACGCGTGTCGCGACCGAGCCCGCGCGGCCGGGCGCGATCGGGATGGGTCGGGGGCCCTGCGGCGTCGGGTACACTC
>VGYP01000237.1 GCA_016872955.1 Planctomycetota bacterium | reverse complement strand
GCGACGGCCAGGCCGTTGGCGTTGTGACGCTCCATCCTCAAGGCGAGCGTCTTGAGGCCGCGCTCCAGCAGATAGGCGTTGTGGGGGGAGTTGATGCCCCCCATGATGCCCCTCAGGGTGCGGACCGGCTCGAGCCGGTCCGCCGCACCGATCACGACGCCGGCCAGCAGATCGTTGTGCCCCCCAAGATACTTGGTCGCCGAGTGCAGGACGTAGTCGACGCCGGCGGCGAGCGGCTGCAGGTTGTAGGGCGTGCAGAGCGTGGCGTCGATCATCGTCGCCACGCCGTGCCGACGGCCGAGGGCGGCGAACCGCTCCACGTCGATCACGCTGAGGTGCGGGTTGGTCGGCGACTCGCTGATCAAAAACCTGGTGCGCGGCCCGATCGCGGCCTCCATCGCCGCGTAGTCGCAGGTCTGCACCTCGCGGTAGAAGACGCCGAATCGCGTCAGGTGGCGGCGGCAGAACTCGCGGCTGCGGTGGTAGCACTCGTCGAAGAAGATGATCTCGTCGCCGGCACTGACGTGGGCCATCAACAGGCCCACGAACGCCGCCATGCCCGTGGCGAAGAGCACCGCCTCCTCGCCTCCTTCGATCTCCGCGAGTTTCCGCTCCACGACCCGCTCGCCAGGATTGCCGTAGCGGCCATATTCCTCACGTGGCTCGTCCTGTTCGAGGTAGTTGATGACGGCCTGCGTGTCGGCGAAGGTGTAGGTGCTCGCCGCGAAGATCGGGTCCGTGATCGAGCAGGCGGGCTTTTGCCGGGCCTCGCCGGCATGCACCGCCGCGGTCGACGGACCGGTGCCGGACCGTTGCCCCTGAGGGCCGGAGGAAGCGGACGGCTCGGAAACGTCGCGGGTGAGCATGGAAGGGGGCCTGGGAACGGGCGGCTTGGAGCCGACGTCGACGAGTGTAGTCCTGGCCCGGAGGGGCGGCAATAATACGACGCTCCTTCCGGAGGCCTCGATGGCCTGTCAGCGCATGCACGCCGAACCGACGAGATCTCAGCGGCCCCTCTGGCCTCCGCGGCGGCTGTGGGTCAGCGTGGCCTCGCTGCTGGCGGCAATGCTGCTCGTGCGGGTCGGCCTGCTCGAACCGCTCGTGGGCAGCATCGTCGACCAGGCCGCCCGCAACATCATCTCGCTGATTCTCTGCTTCGCGGCGCTCGTCTCGGGGGTGCTCTGGTTCCTGCGGGAGAGCGGCCACTCGCCTGCCCTGAAGCGGCTGGTGGGGTATGGACTCGTGGCCGGGGTCACCCTGGCGGCGGCCTCGCTGCGCATCGAACGGGTCAGCGGTGACCTCGTGCCGGAACTGCGGCCTCGCTGGCTGCCGGCCCGGGACCGCCTCCTGCCCCCGGTCACCGCTGGCGGTGAGGCCGGTCGGCCCTGGGACCCCACGCCGGGCGACTATCCGCGATTTCTCGGTCCTGCGGGAGGGGCGGCGATCGACGGGCCCACGCTCGATCCCGACTGGTCGGCTCGGCCGCCAGCCTGCGCGTGGCGTGGGCCGATCGGAGCCGGCTGGAGCGGCTTCGCCGTGTGCGGCGACCATGCCGTCACGCTCGAACAGCGTGGGGACGAGGAGGTCATCTCGAGTCGCTCGGTGGTCACGGGCGAGGCGGAGTGGGCGGTGGCCGTTCGCGCGCGGCACGTCAAGTTCCTGGGCGGGATCGGTCCGCGCTCCACGCCGACCATCCGCGACGGCCTGGTCTACGCCACGGGTGCCACGGGCTGGCTGCACGTCATCGACGGGGCCAGCGGCCGCATCGTCTGGAAGAAAGACATCCTCGTCGATCTTGGCGTCGATCCTGAGGCGCACGCGACCGCCGTGGCCTGGGGCCGGGCCGGCTCGCCGTTGGTCACCGAGGATCTCGTGATCGTCCCCGGTGGCGGGCCGCTGTCGTCGGCCGGCCCGAATGGCGACATGGCGGTCGCGCTCGCCGCCTACGACCGCCATGCCGGGGCGCGGACGTGGACGGCCGGCAACGAGCAGATCAGCTACGTCACGCCGGTGCTGGTGAACGTGGCTGGCCGCGACGTGGTGCTTGCCGTCAACGAGTCGCGCGTGGCTGCCTACGACCCGGCCGACGGCACGGAACGGTGGGGCTTCGCCTGGCCGGGGCACTCCAACTCCGACGCCTCCTGTTCGCAGGCCCATGTGCTCGCGGGGGGTGAAATCTTCATCTCCAAGGGCTACGGGGTCGGGGCGGCGTTGTTCGCCAGTCCGGCGGACGCGAATCCGCCGGCCTTCGCCCCCGTCTGGCGGCAGCCCGGACTGCTCAAGACCAAGTTCACGAATGTCGTGATCCACCACGGCCACGCGTACGGGCTGTCCGACGGCATTCTCGAGTGCGTGCGGCTGGCCGACGGGAGCCGGCGTTGGAAGAAGGGTCGCTACGGGCAGGGGCAGATTCTGCGGGTCGGCGCGTTCCTCGTCGTGCAGGCCGAGACCGGCGACGTCGTGCTCGTCGACTGCGCACCCGACGGGCATCGGGAGCGGGGCCGGCTGCCGGGGCTCCGGGGTCAGACCTGGAACAACCCCGCCGTCGCCGGTGATCGCCTGGTCGTCAGAAACGCCGACGAGGCTGCCTGCTACCTGCTGCCGCTGGTGGACGCGGAGCCCTCGTCATGACGGCGTCCGGGCAGGAGCTCGTCGGCCGCACGGCTCTCGTGACCGGTGGCACACGAGGCATCGGCCGAGCCATCGCCATGGAACTGGCGGCTGCCGGCGCGCGGGTGGCCGTCCAGGGTCGCTCGCTCGCAGGAGCTCGGGAGGTGGCGGACACACTCGCGTCCGCAGGGCTGCACGCGGGCACCTTCGCGGCCGATCTCGCGCGGCCGGCCGCAGCCAAGCGCTTGGCCGCCGACGTGATCGCCACCCTGCCCGAGATCGACGTCGTCGTGCTCTTCGCCGGGGCCGATGTGCTGACGCGGGAGCCGGCGACGTGGCCCTTCGAGCGGAAGCTCGCCGAACTGCTCCAGGTCGACGTGACGGCGACCATGATCCTGGCGCGGGCCCTCGGGCGGCACCTGAAGCAGGGGGGTCGGGGCGTCGTGATCACCTGCGGCTGGGATCAGGCGACGGTGGGAATGGAGGGAGACAGCGGCGAGTTGTTCGCTGCCACGAAGGGGGCCGTGATGGCCTTCACTCGGAGCCTGGCCCGGTCGCTCGGCCCGGAGGTGCAGGTCAACTGCGTGGCGCCCGGATGGATCAAGACGGCCTGGGGTGAACGGGCCAGCGAGCCGTGGCAGCAGAGGGCCGTCCGTGAGAGCATGCTTCGTCGCTGGGGCACGCCGGAAGACGTGGCCGCGGTGGTGCGGTGGCTCGCGTCACCGGCCGCCGCGTTCGTCACCGGCCAGGTCCTACCCGTCAACGGTGGCTTCCGCCGCGTGTGAACCGGTCGGGCTGCCAAGATGCCCCGGCGTGGGCGAGCGAGGCGGTAGCTCGCCCACGCCATTGGGGCACCCTTCCGGGTCGAGTGAATACTCGTGACTATTCGGTCGGCACCATCACGAAGCCGTGGTAAGCCTCGTTGCCGTGCTCGCCGATGTCGAGGCCCTCGACTTCCTCCGACTGAGCGACTCGCAGGCCGACGAACGCCTTGATCAAGAGCCAGCAGATCGACGACACCACGGCGACGTAGGCCCCGACGGCCACGACGCCCACGAGCTGTGCGACGAGCTGTTTCGTGCCGCCGCCGAAGAACAAGCCGGCGTACGGCCCGCCCACGGCCGCCACACCGTAAGGCCCGATCGCCTGGGTCGTCGACAGGTCACTTGTCGTGAACAGGCCGACACACAGCGTGCCGAAGATGCCGCACACGAGATGGACGCTCGTGGCGCCGACCGGATCGTCAACCCGCAGCCGGTCGAACATCAGCACCGAGAACACGACGAGCACCCCCGCAATCGCCCCGATGATCAGCGAGCATGAGGCATTGGTGAAGGCGGCCGATGCGGTGATCCCCACCAGTCCGGCGAGACAGCCATTTAGGGTCATGCCGATGTCGGGTTTACCCAGCAACAACCAAGCCGTGGCCGTCGCCGTGAGCGTCGCCGCTGCCGCGGCCAGGTTCGTGTTCACGGCCACGCTGGCGGCCAGGGCACCGCCGTCGGCGGCCACGCCGAAGGTGCTGCCAGGATTGAAGCCGAACCAGCCAAACCAGAGCACGAGACAGCCGATGAAGGCTGCCGTCATGTTGTGCCCCGGCAGGGCCTGTACCCTCCCGCTTGCCGAATACTTCCCGATCCGTGGGCCGAGGATGATCGCACCCGTGAGCGCTGCCCACCCACCGACCGAGTGCACGGCCGTGCAGCCGGCGAAATCCCAGAAATTCCACGTGGCGGCCAGGTAGCCGTAGCCCCAGATCCAGTGCCCCGTGACCGGGTAAATCACCAAGGCCATCAGAAAACTGAAGATGATGAAGGCGTGATACTTGATCCGCTCGGCGACGGCACCGGAAACGATCGTCGCGGCCGTCCCGGCGAAAACCAGCTGGAAGAAGAACTTGACCCACAGCGGAACGGTCGCCCAGGCGATCGATCCATAGTTGCCTTCGTACTTTCCTCCAATCGCTGCATCAGTACCGATCATCGGGCTGTTGTCGGCGGCGCCGACCATCCACGACCCTGAGTCACCGATCCAGGCGTTGTCACCCGTTCCGAACATCAGGTCCCAGCCGAAGAGAAAGTACGCCAACGTCGTGGCCGCGAAGACCACGAAATTCTTGGACAGGATGTTGACCGCATTTTTCGAGCGACAGAAGCCCGACTCG
>VGYP01000236.1 GCA_016872955.1 Planctomycetota bacterium | reverse complement strand
GGCCGGCCCGGGCCGCGCCGGTGTAGACCAGCAGTTCCGCCGGAGCGTGGTTGAACTGCTCCGTATGCATGCTCTTGATGAAGCACAGCTCGTCGGCGACACGGTGGAGGTTCGGGATCGCGTCGGAGAGTTCGATGCCGCTCTGGCCGCACCGCGACCACCGCCGCCGGCTGCCCAGCAGCTTGGGCGTGCCGCTGGTGAACGCGAACTTCTTGCCGGCCAGGAACTCGGCCGGGCACTCCTGGCCGTCGTGCTTCACCAGCGCCGGCTTGGGATCGTAGAGATCGAGGTTGGGCGGCGAACCGGTGAGGTGGATGACAATCATCCGCTTGGCCCGGGCGGCCAGCGGGGGCGTGCGGGCCGCCAGGGGATCGGCGACCGCCGCAGCGCCCGCCGCCGTGCCGCCATGCGCGACCTGGCCAAGCAGGTCTCCGACCGCCACCGCACCGATCCCGCCGGCCATGCCCCCCAGCAGCTGGCGACGGGTGGCGAGCAGCTTGTTTTCGAGCAGGGGATTCATCGGGCTCTCCACGACGACAGGCGGCATGGGCGTTGCTAACGCGCTACGGGCACAGGAAGGTCTCGTCGAGGTTCAGGATCACGTTGGCGACCACCGTCCACGCCGCCAGGTCGGGCACGTCGGCGGCTAGGTCGGCGGGGGGCGGACCGAGCGGGTCGGCCGCCATCGTCGCGGCGGCCCTGCCGTCGCGACCGTAGTCGGCCGCGGCCTCGTCGTGGAGCGTCACGAGCCGGGCGACCTCCTGCGCGGTCGGCCGACGCGAGAGCACGAGCCGGAACCCACGGGTCGCCCGATCGGCGACGGCCGCACCCCCCTCGCGGATCATGCGCCTGGCGAGCGCCTGCGCGGCCTCCACGTAGACCGGATCGTTGAGCGTCACCAACGCCTGCAACGGCGTGTTGGTCCGCGGCCGGCGGACCGTGCAGACCTCGCGATTGGGCGCATCGAAGGCGGCCATCGAGGGATAGGGATTGCTCCGCCGCCAGGTCGTGTAGATGGCCCGGCGGTAGCGGTCCTCGCCCCCGCTCGTCCGCCAGTCGATGCCGCCGCCGAACGCGGCACTGAGGCCGAAGTCTGGTTGTGGAGGGTTGACGCTCGGCCCTCCCTTCTTCCGTGACAGGAGCCCCGCCGCGGCCAGGGCCTGATCGCGGATCACCTCGGCGGAGAGCCTGATCCGCGGCCCGCAGCCGATGAGGCGATTCTCGGGGTCGGCCGCCAGCGTCGCGGGCGGACAGCGGCTCGACTGCCGGTAGGCGGCGCTCGACACGATCAGCCGTGTCACGGCCTTCGTATCCCAGCCGCGGTCGACCAGCTCGCAGGCCAGCCAATCGAGCAGCTCCGGATGGCTCGGGGGCTCGCCCTGGCCGCCGAACTCCTCGCTCGTGGCCACCAGCCCGATACCGAACAGCCGCTCCCAGATGCGGTTAACCACCACGCGGGCCGTCAGCGGGTTGGCCGGATCGACGAGCCAGCGGGCCAGTGCTAAGCGGTCGATGCGGCCGTCGGCCGCGGGCACCGCCGGATGAAACACGGCCGGGACCGCCGCCGCCACCTCCGGGCCGAGGTCGCTCCAGTTGCCGCGGCGCTGGAGTTTCGTGATCCGCCGCTTGTCGGCGGGCAACTCCTCCATCACCGGCACCGTGCCGGCCGGCTTGATGGCGTCGACTTCCTTGCGGAGCGCCGCCTCGAGTTCCCGCAGCGGTCGCAGCTCGGGCGGCTCGACCATGCCCGGCCGCGCGGCCGGCACGCGTCGGGCGATCGCCGCCACCTCCTCGGCAAGCTGGCGGCGCCGCCCCTCCTGGGCTGGCGCGTAGCAGGGCGAGACGGGCTCCTCACCGGGGCGGTCCGCGTCAGCCGTCTGGTTGAGAACGGCGTACAGACCGAAATACTCCCGCTGCGAGAGCGGATCGTATTTGTGGTCGTGGCACTGGGCGCAGGCCATCGTCGTGCCCATCCAGGTGCTCATCGTCGTGTTGACCCGATCGACGACCGCCGCGACACGGAACTCCTCGTCGATTGTGCCTCCCTCGGAGTTGGTGAGCGTGTTGCGGTGGAAACCGGTGGCGATCCGATCCTCCACGGTGGCCTCCGGCAAAAGGTCGCCGGCGATCTGCCGGATCGTGAACTCGTCGAAGGGCATGTTCGCGTCGCAGGCGCGGATCACCCAGTCCCGCCAACCCCAGATCGTCCGTGGCCGGTCATCGGCGTAGCCCGCGCTGTCGGCATAGCGGGCCAGGTCCAGCCACTGCCGGGCGACGTGCTCACCGTAGCCGTCGTGCCCGAGCAGCCGGTCGACGAATCGCTCGACTATGTCGGCCGACGTGTCGGCGACGAAGGCGTCAACCTCCTCGGGCGTCGGCGGCAGGCCGGTGAGGTCGAGTGCCAGACGACGGGCGAGCGTGGCTCGATCGGCCTCGGGCTGCGGCGAGAGCCCCTCGGCCTCGAGCCGGGCGAGGATGAACACGTCGATCGCGTTTTTCGGCCAGCCCGTGTTCGAGACCGACGGCAGCGGTGGTCGCCGCGGCGGCTGATACGCCCAGTGCGGCTCGTACTCGGCGCCGGCGGCGATCCACCGCCGCAGCCGCCCGATCTTCGCCGCCGAGAGCCGCTCGCCCGCCTCCGGCGGCGGCATCACGACGTCAGGGTCGGTCGCGGTGATCCGCGCGACAAGTTCGCTCGCGGCGGGACGTCCCGGCACGATCGCCGCCCGGCCGCCGAGATCGGCCGTCGCGCCCGCGAACGTGTCGAGCCGCAGGCCGCCCTCACCCCCGCCCTGCCGGTTGTCGGCGTCGGGGCCGTGACACCGAATACAGCGGTTGGACAGGACGCCGCGGATGTCACGGGCGAACGACGGCGCGGGGTCGGCCGCGGTCGCCTCGGGGGTCGCGAGCACGACGGCCAGGAGTGCGGCCAGCGTCGTTCGCGGCGGCGTGCCGACGTGCTGCATGAGATCGCTCCTGCTCGTGCCGGCCTCGGCGCCGATTGACGTGACGCCCTCCGCGCGGGCACGGACGCCATCCCGAAGCATAGCACCGCATGGTTCCCGGGGCGACGTGGTCAGCGGCCCCCAAGGGTCTGCAGCCAAGCGACTAGATCGACGAGTTCCTGCTCGCTGAGCACGGTGGCCAGGTCGGCGGGCATCAGGGACACCGGCTGCTGCACGATCTCCTCGACATCGCCGGCCGGCAGCGAGACGTCGACGCCGTCGGCCCCGCGGATCACGATCCCCTCGTCGCTCCGCGACACGAGCAGGCCGCTGAACGAGCGACCGCCGGCGGTCACGGCCGTCCATGTCTCGTAGCTGTGGCTGATCGCCGCCGACGGGGCGAGGATCGACTCGTACAGCGCGGGCACCGAGAGCTTGGCACCGATGCCCGAGAGATCCGGGCCCACGCCCGTGCCGACGCCGGCCACCACGTGGCACTTGCCGCAGGTGCCCGTGCCGGCGAACACCGCCTGGCCGGCCTTGGCTTCACCCCGCCGCTTCACCAGCTCCGCCACCGGCGGCAGACTGGCGCCGTCCCGCGCCTTCGGCAGCGGGATCGCTTCGCCGGCCGCCTGGCGGACGTCTCCCCAAGGGCAGCCCGAAATCGCCGCGGTCGCCACCTGCACGAGCGGCCCCGAGAGTTCGCCCCCCTTGGCCAGGGCCACGATCCGCTCGGCCCCCGGCTTGCTGCGGGCCAAGCCCTTCACCGCCGCCGCACGCAGATTCGCCGGCTTCGCCGCGTCGCGGATCGTCTCTTCGAGCATCGCCCTCACCTGCTGCTCGCCGCTGATGCCGAGCACCTCGTGCAGTCGCGCCGCGACGGGATCGTCGACGGCAAGCGCCGCCCGCAGCGCCTCCTCGCCACCGAGTTCCCCCGCCACGGCCAGGGCGGCGGCCGCCACGCCGTCGGCAGTGCCGGCATCCCCGGCCAGCGAGACGAGGGCGGGCGTCTGATCGCGGAGGCGGAAGCGGCGGGCCATCTCGATCTTCATGCCCGGGTCCTGGATCCGCCCCACCACGTTCGCGATCCGCGCCGCGGCCTGATCGGCGGCATCGGCGGCCAGACGCGTCACTAGTTCGGGTACGAGCACGGTGGCCCGCTCCCCGTCGAAGGTGACCGCGGCCAGAAGGTCGCCCACCGCCGTCGAGACGGCCGCCTTGTCCTGGAAGTCGAGAGCCCGCAGGCAGGCGAGCGACTCATTGGTCGTGGTCTCGGGCCGGCCGATGATCTCGCAGAGCAGCTTCGGTGTCGCGGCCGCCCGGCTCCGCCAGACGATCTCCCGGCCGGCCGGGCTTCGCCAGCCATCGCCGACCGCGACGAGCCAGGCGGCGAGTCGGGTATCCCAGTGGCTCGGCGCGCCCCACCCGGCGGGCCCGTCGGCACCGATGCCCAGGGCCTCGAGTTCCCAGCGGTCACCGGCAGCATGCCGCGCCGCCAGCACCGCCCAGGCACGGTCGGCACGGTCACCCGCGACGCCCTTGAGGGCGATCGCCGCCTCGCGGCGGACCGCGGGCGACGCGTCGGCGGCGAGCCTTTCGACCAGGCCCATCACGTCGCCCCGCACCCGTCGGCAGAGCCGCACCGCCACCAGCCGCAGGTTCTCGTCAGCCTCGCCGGAGAGCCTCACGATCCACGCCTCGGCGCGTCCTGGCAGCATGCCGGCGGCCCAGGCGAGCCGCGCCTTGTGGCGAGGGTCGGCGACCTCTTTGAACGCCGCCTCCAGGGCCGGCGCCGCGGCGTCGGGCTGCCGCGCGAGTCGCTCGAGCGCCGTGGCCCGCGTGCAGAGG
>VGYP01000235.1 GCA_016872955.1 Planctomycetota bacterium | reverse complement strand
AAGGGGCTGACCGTCGAGGGCTACTCGCGGGCGGCCGTCCAGAGCGTCTGGCGAATCCCGGAACTCAAGCTGGGCTTCGACCTCGGCGCCCAGCCCTGGGGCTTCATGGCCACGAGCACCTGGTTCGTGAGCCACACCCATCTCGATCACATCGCCGCGCTGCCGGTCTACGTCGCGCGGCGGCGCATGATGAAGATGGAGCCCCCCACCATCTATCTGCCGGAGACGGCGATCGAGCCGATCGAGCGGCTGCTGCGGGCCGTATCGCGGCTCGACCGCGGTCGGCTGCCCTGCACGCTGCTGCCGGCCCGTCCCGGCGACGAGATCGAACTCTCCCGCGAGCACGTGGTCTCCGTCTCCTCCACCTGCCACACGGTGCCGAGCGTGGGCTTCGTCGTCTGGGATCGGCGCCGCAAGCTCAAGCACGAATACCAGCACCTCGCCGGCCACCAGATCCGTGACCTGCGGTTGGTGGGCACCGACGTGACCCACGAGATCCGCACGCCGCTGGTGGCCTACCTGGGTGACTCCTCGCCGGAGGGCCTCGACCGCTGTCCGGCGATGCTCGAGGCGACGATCCTGATCACCGAACTCACATTCGTGGCGCATTCGCACCGCAAGGAGAAGATCCACAAGTACGGCCACATGCACCTCGACGACCTGCTCGCCCGCCGCGATCGCTTCCGCAATGAGGTGGTGATCGCCACGCACTTCTCGACCCGCTACACCGACGACCGCGTCCGCCGCGTGCTGGCCAAGAGGATTCCCGACATGCTCGAGGGTCGGCTGCACGTGTGGCTGTAGGGTTGCGCGGTCCCTCGCGGAGGTGACCAGACGTGACGCCGGGGCGGGGGCCGGGGCGGTAGGCTGGATGCCATGAGTCCCCGTCACGCCTATGTGCACGTGCCATTCTGCCGGCATCGCTGCGGATACTGCGACTTCACGCTCGTGGCCGGCCGCGACGACCTCGTCGACCGCTATTTCGCCGCCCTTGCCCGCGAACTCCGCCGGGTCGAGACGCCCCTCTCGCTCGACACGCTCTACGTCGGTGGCGGCACGCCCTCGCACCTCGGCGCGGACGGCCTGCGACGGCTGTTCGACCTGCTCCACGAGCGACTCGCGCCGCCGGCCGACGGGGAGGTGACCATTGAGGCGAACCCCCTCGACGTGACATCGGCACTGGTGGCCGCGGCACGAGGCTGCGGGGTGACCCGCGTCAGCCTCGGGGGCCAGTCGCTCGACGCGGCCACGCTGCGGGCCCTCGACCGCGACCATGCGGCCGACGACGTGCGGCGAGCCGTGGGGCTGCTGCGTGCCGCCGGCCTCGTCGTGAGCCTCGACCTGATGACGGCCGCGCCCGGCCAGTCGCTCGCCGACGCGGAGCGGGATCTCGCCGGGGCGATCCTCCTTGGCCCCGAGCACATGTCCGTCTACTGCCTCACCTGGGAGCAGGGCACCGCCTTCGACGCCGCCAGGCGGCGGGGCGACCTCGCCGCCGTGCCGGAAGACGCGGAGCGGGCCATGTACGAGGCCGCGATCGACGGGCTCACGGCCGCCGGCTACGAGCATTACGAAGTCTCGAACTTCGCCCGCTCCGGCCACCGCTGCCGCCACAATGAGGCGTACTGGGAGGCCCGCCCCTGGGAGGCCTTCGGCCCGGGGGCAGCCCGGTTCGACGGCCGGACACGCACGACCAATCACCGCAGCACGACCACCTGGATGACTCGCGTGCTCGGCGGCGAAACGTACCACGGAGACGTCGATGCCATGTCGGCCGAGGAGGCGGCCCGCGAGCGGCTCGTGCTGGGCCTCCGCCGGCGGGATGGCGTCGGCCGCGAGGCCTTTTGGGCGGCGAGCGGGTGCGATCTCGACGGCGTGGCCGGCAGCACGATCCGGCGCTGGGTCGAGGCTGGCCTCGCGACCGACGACGGGAGCGTCGTCCGGCTGACGAGGGCCGGACTGCTGGTCTCCGACACGCTCTGGGCCGACGTGCTCTGACCGTCCGCAGGCATGGTCGCGACCCTGGCGGATCGGCGGCTATGCTCCGTCCGTCTCCCCGGGCCCGGAGGATGGTCTCATGTCGGACTCGTCGCACGGCGGTCGCCACTATGCGTGGTGGCTGATCATGTGCCTCTGCGGTGTCGACTACTTCAGCACGCTCGGCTACCAGCCGTCGATCGCCTTCGAAGGGGCAGGCCTGCTCGCGCCCCTCGCGACGGCCGTGCTGGTGGTGGTGACGCTGTCGTGTGCGCTGCCCGTCTACCGGCACGTCGCCGGCGAGACGCCCGATGGCGTCGGCTCGGTCGGCATGATCGAGCGGCTCTGCTCCGGCTGGCCGGGCAAGGTCGCCGTGCTCGTGCTCGTCGGCTTCGCCGCCACCGACTTCGTGATCACCAAGACCCTGTCGGCCGCCGATGCCGCCGCCCACCTGATCGCCAACCCGTTGTACGCCGGCCACGTGCCCGCCTGGATGCAGTCCCAATTGGTCGTGACCATCTTCCTGCTGGTGCTCCTCGGGGCGATGTTCTTGAAGGGTTTCGACCAGGTGGTGGGGCTGGCGACGGTGCTGGTCTTCGTCTACCTCGCACTTTCGGCCACGATCATCCTCGCCGGGCTCCGGCACCTGGCCCTGCATCCGCAGCTGCTCGCGGACTGGCTGGCGGAGGTGGAAGCCGGCCGCTACGCGCTGGAGCGACCGCCCGTGCCGTGGCTGGCGACGGGGGTGGGGCTCGGCACGGCCGCGGCGATCGCGCTGGTGATCTTCCCCAAGCTCGCCCTGGGGCTGAGCGGCTTCGAGACGGGCGTGCTTCACATCCACCTCGTCCGCGGCACGCGGGTCGACCCGGCCGATCCGGTGGCCCGGATCGCCAACACCCGCCGGCTACTGACGGCCGCGGCGCTGGTGATGTCGGCGCTGCTGGTCGGCTCGTCACTCGTCACGGGCACCGGCACGCTGATCCCGGTCGAGGCGCTCGCCCATGAGCCGGTCCGCGGCGCCGCGGTCGACCGCACCCTCGCCTATCTCGCCCACGGCGAGGGGCCGGTGGCGATCGCCACCTTCTTCGGCCCCGCTTTCGGCACGGCCTACGACGTCAGCACGATCCTGATCCTCTGGTTCGCCGGGGCCTCGGCCATGGCGGGGCTGCTGAACATGGTGCCCCGCTATCTGCCGCGTTACGGCATGGCCCCCGAGTGGGCCGCGGCCTACCGACCCCTGGTCGTGGCCTTCGTCGCGATCGCCCTGATCGTGACGCTCTGTTTCCGGGCGAACGTGGCGGCGCAGGGGGGCGCCTACGCCACGGGCGTGCTCGTGCTGCTCTCGAGCGCGGCGCTCGGCACCTTCCTGCAGGTGGTGCGGAGGCCGGCGACCGACCCGGCGGAGCGTCGAGGACGGGCCTGGGCCGGCGTCGGGTTCGGGCTCGTGCTCGTGGTCTTCGTGTACACGACGATCGCCAACGTGGTCGAGCGGCCGGAGGGGATCGTGATCGCCTCGATCTTCATCGCGGCGGTGCTCGTGCTGTCGCTGGTGTCGCGGGCCTGTCGGGCCGGCGAGCTCCGCTGGCGGCCCTTCCGGTTCGCCGACGCCGCCGATCGCATGCTCTGGACCGACATCACCAGCGACCTGCCCTTCCGCGTCCTCGTGCCGCACCGGCCCGACCATCGCACGCTCGCCGGGAAGGAGCGGGAGATCCGCCGCAAGCACCGGATCGCGCCGGAGGTGCGGCTGGTGTTTCTGGAGGTTCACCAGGGGGACGTGAGCCGCTTCGAGAACGAGCCCTGGCTCTCGGTCGCCGAGGAGGAGGGACGGTTCGTGATCACGGCCCGCGACTGCGTCTCGGTACCGCACACGATCGCCCAGGTGGCGATCGAACTCGCCGCGGGGGGACGGCCGCTCGACGTGATCTTCGGTTTCAGCAAAGGCTCCCCGTTGCGGCTGGCGGTCGACTTCGTGCTGTTCGGCTCGGGCGACATTCCCGCCCGCGTCGTGGAGTTGCTCGAACGGGCCGTGCCCGAGGCCGGAGTCCGGCCCACCGTGATCGTGGCGTCGTGACGCCGCCGTGGTCGCCAACTTGCCGGCCGCGGCCAAAGGCCGCCAGAATCGGGCCGTGCCGGCGGGCGGGACCCGCGGACCCGGCGGCTTGCGGAGCGAATCTGATGCACGTCCGACACGCGATCCTCGCGGTGGCTGCGGCCCTGTCCGCCGCGGCCGCGGCCGCGGAGCCCACGACGGTCTCCGTCGGGGTCTGCGAGATGCCCGGCATCTTCGAGTTCGAGGGGGGCGAGCCGACCGGTGCGATCGCGGATGTGTGGGCCGACATCGCCAGTCGAGCGGGCATCCAGTCGCGATTCGTGCCGGAGCGGAACATCGCCGCCCTGATCGCCGACACGGCGGCGGGGCGGATCGACGTGCTGCTGGGGCCGCTGGCCATGACCGAGGCCCGCGAGCGGCAGGTCGATTTCACGCATCCCGTGATGATGTCGGGGATGCGGATCGCCGTGCCCGGCGGTCCCGACCGCCCCTGGCTCGCGCCGTTGCTGTCGCTCGTGAGCCGCGAGATGCTCACCGTGGTGCTGGCGATCATCGCGCTGGTGATCGTCACGGCTCACGTGCTCTGGTTCGTGGAGCGGATCCGCAATCCGCAGGCCTTCCCCGCCGGCTATCGGGAGGGGGTCTGGGAGGCGATCTGGTGGAGCATCTCGACGATCGTGACCGGCGGCTGCGAGGACAAGCCGATCGAGACCACGGCCGGGCGGGCGGTGGCGATCGTCTGGATGCTCGGCGGGATCACGGTCGTCGCCACGCTCACC
>VGYP01000234.1 GCA_016872955.1 Planctomycetota bacterium | reverse complement strand
GTTCCCGCCCGCACTCTACCGCCGGGCGGAGATGAGGACGGCGCTCGACGCCGTGATCGCCGATCCGTCGAGCACCTCGGCCAACCGGCTCTCGGTCCTGCTGGGCAACCGGGCCCTGGCCCAGACGATGACCGTCACGCACGTGGTGTGGGCGATGTTCGGTATCCTGCCGGTGGCCGCCGTGCAGGCCCCGCACCGCCATCAGTCGGTGGCGGTCGACCTGGTCGTCGATGCGCGGCCGGGCTGCTATACGTTGGTGGGTAGCAGGCTCGACGCCGACGGCCGGATCACCGACGGGGAGCGGTTCGACTGGGAGCCGCACGCGGTGTTTGTGACGCCGCCAGGCCTCTGGCACTCGCACCACAACGAGTCGGGCCATCCCGCCCATATCCTGCCGATCCAGGATGCCGGCCTGCACACGTTCCTGCGGACGCTCGACATCCGCTTCGCCCGCGGTCGGGCCGGCGGCGGGTCGGAGGTGATCTCGACGGCGTCGTGATGCGGCGGCAGACTGCGCTCCTTGACGAGCCACTCGGCCGCGGGGCTGCGCGGGCTCTTTTCAGGCAGCCCGTCGCGCTGGCCAGGGCTGCTCGGCGGGGACCGCGTGGTCATCCGAGTCGGCGGCCGCCTCCGTGCCGCTGGCGAAGCCGGTGCCCTGCAGGCCGATCAGCCGCGCCACGAACACGGCCATGTAGAACTGGCCGAACACGGCCTCCAGCCAGACGAGCCATCGGGCTGTGGCCGAGGCGGGCACGATGTCGCCGTAGCCCACCGTCGTGAGCGTCACGAAGGAGTAGTAGGTGAACACGCCGGCGGTCGCCAGCGGATCGGTGCCGACGTCGACGTGGTAGCGGTTGAAGTCGATCGCGAACGAACCCGGTGCCAGCCGCTCCAAGAAGGTGAACACGTTGGCCCAGCACATCCCGAACAAGAGATACACGCACAGCGCGCCGCAGATCACGTCGAACACGATCTGCCGGGCCGCCAGCACGTCGACCAGGATGAGCATGCCGACCGTCATGATCGGCACGATGAACGTGATGGCCCGGGCCAGGGCCCAGGTGCAGTAGTGGCCGCTGGGAATCTCGCCCAGGGCGAGCGTCACGGTCAGCGTGATCGCGCCTGGCAGCACCATCGGGATTCCGAACAGCAACATCCGGCGGCCGCCGAGCGCGGCGGCGGCCCCCAGAAATACGACCTGTTCGGCCACCATTGCCAGCAGTTCAGCCTTGGGGTGGCCTTCGGTCAGCACTGAGAGCGCTGGCAAGAGCAGCAGGTGGACGAGCAGAATCGCGTAGCGGTCGAAGTGGGGCCGCCGCACGAAGCGGGCCAGATCATGGAAGGGTTTGGGCGCGGAGAGCATGCCCGGACGCTAGCGGCCGCCTAGCCCGCCGACGAGGTCATTTGCCGGTGGTTTGGTCGGTCGTTCCGCCGGCGGTGCGGTGATCATGGCCCCGCGGCCCGGGCGGACCGAAATCTCGGACTATGCTTGTCCCGACTGAGAGCGCGGCGTGTCGGGGCGGCCTCCGACATGGCTCCGCCCTTGCCGGGCTTGCCCGGTCTGCTTCGTCCCGCGCGCCGCTCCTTACCGCCATGCCCACGTCCTCCGCCCAGTTCGACGTTCACCTTGACCCGCAGTTCGGTGCGTCGTTCGAGGCTGGGCAGTTCCGGGGAGGCGGCGGGGGAATCCGGCAACGTTCGACGATTGCGGTTTTGGTGGCGGCGATTGCGGTCGCGCTGCCGGCGGCGGGACTCGTGGCTGCCGACGAGCCGGGAGGCGAACCCAAGCCGGACAAGCCGGCGACGAAGCAGGCGGTGGCGGCGGTTCCCGACGCGAGTCGCCCGCCCGTGGTGACCAAGCACGCCGTCGCGATCGGCGGCCGCGACGTCGCCTACGAGGCGGAGGCCGGCATGCTGCCCCTCTTGAAGGAGGACGGCACACCCCGGGCCAATGTCTTCTACGTCGCCTACACGCGCGCCACCGAGGGCGATGCTGCCCACCGGCCGGTGATGTACTGCTTCAACGGCGGTCCGGGTGCTTCGGCCGTCTGGCTGCACCTGGGGGGATTGGGTCCGCGGCGGGCTCGGCTCAACCCCGATGGGTCTCTGCCGCCGCCCCCCTTCGAACTCGTCGCCAACGAGCACACGATCCTGCCGACGTGCGATTTGGTGTTCGTCGATCCGGTCTCGACCGGCTACAGCCGCGCGGCCAAGGACGAGAAGGCGGAGGATTTCTACGGCCAGGCCGCCGACGTCGAGGCCCTCGCGGAGTTCGTTCGCCTCTACACGACCAGGCACGGCCGCTGGCGGAGCCCCAAGTATCTCTGCGGCGAGAGTTACGGCGTGTTTCGCGTGGCCGGCCTGGCCGCCAGGCTGCAGGAGGATCACGGCATGTTCCTCAACGGCCTGGTGCTCGTGTCGGGGCTCGTCGACTACGGGACCATCATTCCGGGGCCTTCCAACGACCTGCCGTTCTCACTCCTGCTGCCGAGCTACACGGCCGTGGCCCACGCGCATGGGCGGCTGCCGGCGGACCTGCAGGCCGACCGGGACGGGGCGCTCGCCGAGGCGGAGGCATTCGCGGCCGGAGACTATGCGACGGCGCTCTATGCCGGTGCGTCGCTCTCCGCGGAGCGGCGGGCGGGGGCCGCGAAGAAGATCGCCCGGCTGACGGGGCTCTCGGAAACACTCGTCGTCGACCGTGATTTGCGGGTCGACGCCGCCACGTTCCGAGAGCATCTGCTCGCCGCCGATCGCCTGGTGGTGGGACGGTTCGACGGCCGGATCACCGGCCGTGACGGGGAACTCGCCGGCGACGGGCCGCGGTTCGACCCCTCCTATGACGCTGCCCTCGGGCCGTTGGCGACGGCGATGAACGCCTACGTGCGGGAGGAACTGCGGTTCGAGAGTGATCTTCCCTACCGGGTGCTGACAGGGGTGGGGCCGTGGCCGCACGACCAGAATCGCTACGCCAGCACCGCCCGGCAGTTGGCCGAGGCGATGAGCCGCAACCACCACCTGCGGGTGCTCGTGCAGGCAGGTGTGTGCGACCTGGCCGTGCCCTACCGAGCGATGCCCCATTCGGTCGATCACCTGGCCATCGACCCTGCCCTCCGGGCCAACGTGACCTTCGCCCGCTATGACTCGGGACACATGATGTACCTGAGCCTCGCTGACCTCGCCCGCTTTGAACGGGATCTGCGGGCTTTTCTCGAAGCCCGTCGCTAACCAGAGAAACCCCCCTAAGAGGGGATGTGTCCGGCAGCGGTCCGCTGAGGCGGTTCTCGGCTTGGATTCACTGAAACAGTGAAGATTCACCGGATCGGTGAACCCAAAAATGTGAATCGCTCACGGGAGGGGGTGAAGCCCAAGGATCCCAAAACATGTTTTTCGCCAATTTCCACGTGCGCTAGGGCGGCACTTCACTTTTTTTGATAAGTGGCGCGCCGGTTGCTCCTTTGTTTTTGGGTAAGGGTGGTGCCAGACGTCAGGGCCGAAGGATTGCGGCAAAGGAGATTCGTCATGCGGCGAAACACGAGTGGGAACCAGTCGGCTTTCTGGGGCGTCCTCTTGGCTGTGCTCGCGATCCTGGGGGGCCATGAGGTCCAGGCTCAGCAGGTGGGCAATGCCTTCTTGGTGTTCGATATCTCCACGGGCCGGCTCTCGATGAATCCGGGTAACACCGGGGGAACGGGCCCTGGCCAAGTAAATTCCTATGGCATCGAGGCCTCGAGCGACATGGTCTTTAACGGCACGGCGTCTTTTCCGAGCGGCAATTCCTTTTTTCCGCCGACCAACACGTCCACGCTGATCGGTGACGCCTTCTTCAATCTTACGGCTCCCGATGTGGTTCCAAATGCGACACACATCAGCACCTCCAACCTGCGGCTGACGTCGTCAAGCGGCAAGGTGATCCCATCGGCGATCCTCGGGTTCGTGGGGACGCCGGAGTGGAATTTCGGGAACGTCGGCCCCACAAACCTCACGCACGCGCAGGCACTTAACGGGCTGGGGGCCAGCACTCAGGGTGGCCTCGCCACGGGGAATCGCATCTACTCGCTGGTTGGCCAAACGGGGACGCAGCAGTTTCGCGTGTACACGATCGCCAGCGTGCCGGAACCGGCGATCACCGCCCCGGTGGTTGGCGGCCTGGTGGGCCTCGGCATGGTCGCCCTCAAGCGTCGCCGCCGGTAAATCGTGCCAGGATCGTTTACGGCTGCCCCGTTTCGGCAACTCCAAGCCGGCTCAATCCTTTCCTGGGCTGCTTGCAACGGGTAGAATGACGAGGTGGGCGGACGGGTGGCCCGGCCCGCCATTGCGCGGTTTGACTCCAGGCCGAGGCCTCGCCCCATGCAGCGCCATCTGCCCGCGTGGTGCAGCCCCAGTTGCCGCCGCCAGGGTTTCACGCTCGTCGAAATCCTGCTCGTGATCGCCCTGGTTGCGATGCTCATTGCGATGCTGTTTCCAGCATTGCAGGCGGTGCGGGAAACGGCCCGCGGTACGCAGTGTTCGAACAGGCTGCGGCAACTCGGCACGGCGCTCGTCGGCTGTGAGCAGGCCAATGGTCGAATGCCGCAGGCCGCCGGCTGGTTTCCAAACGAAGCACGCGCGTTCAACGATGTGAGGGGCTTTCACCGCCTCACGAAAACGCCCCCCGCCCAGGTTGCGACGGTGCTCTATTTCATTCTGCCGTTCATGGAGCACGAGGCCCTGTTCATGACCCGCTCCGGCTGGACGCAGCAGGACTTTTATCTCAGCAGGAATCCCAACGGCGCCGCGCCGGAGGCCCTGCGTTGCCCGTCCGAAACCACGGCCCCGAATG